>JAFDER010000346.1 GCA_019310245.1 Deltaproteobacteria bacterium | reverse complement strand
CGAGACGCTCCGGGAGCGGATGGGGATGGGAGTGCAGGAGAGCGTGCGCATCGCCCTGGCCGTGGCCGAGGCGCTGGTCGAGGCGCACGGCAACGGGATCCTGCACCGGGACCTCAAGCCCGAGAACGTGCTCCTCGGCCGCGACGGTCGCGTGCGGGTCGTGGACTTCGGGCTGGCCAAGTCCGTCCTGGGGCCGGAGGGCGAGGTCGCCGAGACGATGAAGCCCGGGGAGGTGTTCCAGTCCGTCCAGGGGGAGGTGATCGGCACGCCGATGTACATGGCGCCCGAGCAGTGGAGGGCCAGAGAGGTCGGGCCGCCGGCGGACGTGTGGGCCCTGGGCATCATGCTGCACGAGATGCTCGCGGGACATCATCCGTTCGGCGAGCTGGGCATGTACGCGCTGTGCGCCGCGGCGACCTCCGACGATCCGGTGCAGGCGCTGGGCGAGGACGTCGCCCCGGAGCTGAGGCAGCTCGTGGCCGGGTGCGTGGACAAGGATCCTGGAAAACGACCGGCCCCGCAGGAGATCGTCTCGGCCCTCGAGGGCATGCTGCACGGCGGGAAGCAGCGGGGGGACATCGAGAGCCCGTTCCGGGGGCTGCTGCCGTTCACCGAGAAGCACTCGGACCTGTTCTTCGGACGGGACTCCGAGGTGTCCGCCTTCGTCGAGAGGCTCAGGCAGGAGCCGGTGCTGCCCGTCGTGGGCCCGTCCGGTGCGGGCAAGAGCTCGTTCGTGATGGCGGGCGTGATCCCGCGGCTCAGGGAGCAGGGCCGCTGGCTGACCCTGGTCATGAGACCGGGCAGCAGGCCGTTCCAGGCGCTCTCGTCGCGATTGCATGGCAGCGAACGCTCCACGCAGTTCTCCGACCACGACGGGTGCGAGGTCGATCCGCCGCAGATGACCGACATGCTGCTGGAGGCGCCGTCGAGGCTGGCGCTGTTCCTGGGACAGCTCGCAGAGACGACCGGCTCGAAGGTGCTGCTGTACGTGGACCAGCTCGAGGAGCTCTACACACTGGTCGAGGACGAGAAGGTCAGGACAGCGTTCATGGAGGCGCTGTGTCTCGCATCGGACGATCCTGACGGACCGGTTCGGGTCGTGTTCAGCCTGCGCGACGACTTCCTGGGCAAGCTCGCGGGCAGCACGGTCGTGCGCGAGGCGCTCTCGCACGTGACGGTGCTCAGGACCCCGGGCCCGGGAGCGATGAAGGAGATCATCGAGAAGCCGCTGCGCGTTGTGGGCTACGGGTACGAGGAAGAGGGGCTCGTGGAGGAGATGGTCCGGGCCGTGCGGGGCGAGGCTGCGGGCCTGCCGCTCCTGCAGTTCGCGTGCAGCCAGCTGTGGGAGCGACGCGACGAGAAGCACAGGCAGCTGACCCGTGAGGCGTACGAGGAGCTGGGCGGCGTGGAGGGAGCACTCGCCCACCACGCCGACGGGGTGCTCGAGGGGCTCTCCGGAGCCGAGCTCGAGATCGCCCGGGAGATCTTCCTCAAGCTCGTGACCGGCGAGGGCACCCGGCGCACCGTGACCCGGTCGCAGCTCCTGGGCGGACTGGCAGAGGATGCGGGCGCGGTCCTCGACCGGCTGATCCAGTCGAGGATCGTCACCCTCCGCAAGTCGCACCGCGTGGACGTGGACGACGCCGAGCTCGAGCTCGCCCACGAGTCGCTGATCGCGCGCTGGTCGCGGCTGCGGCGCTGGATCGAGGAGTCCCACGAGGACCTGGCGTTCGTGGACGAGGCCATGAAGGCGGCCGAGCTGTGGAGGACGCGCGGCCGGCCCGACGAGGAGGCCTGGACGGGTGAGGCGCTGCACGACGCGCAGCGCAAGGCCGGGAGGCTGGGTCACGTCGACCCGATCATCGGGGAGTTCCTGGAGGCGGGCAGGGCGCTGTCCGGCAGGAGGACGCGGCGCAGGCGTCTCGTCCTGGCGGCCGCGGTGGCGACGCTCGCCATCGTGGCGGTGGTGCTGGCGCTCATGTACGTGCAGGCGCGGGACCAGAGAATACGCGCAGACGAGCTGCGCGAGGCGTCCCGGCTGGCGCGGGCCGATGCCGTGCTCGACGCCGCGCGCATCTCGTTCGAGCAGGGCCACTGGGTGGAAGCCTCGGCGCGGCTAAGGTTCGCGATCACGGAGCGCGACAGCGTGGAGGCGCGGGCGCTGTGGAACCGGCTCGGGAGGGTCTCGAAGCTCTGGCAGATCAAGAACGAGGTGGTCTCGGATCTGCACTGGTCGCCCACGGGGGTCCACATCGCCGCCGCTCTGGGAGGTCCCCGGATGCTCGTGGACAGCCGCACCGGTGTCGACGTCTTCACGAAGCAGGAAAACGAGGCGATGTATGCAGGATCGGCCATCTCCCCGGATGGCAGGCACGCGGCGGCCTGCGGCTCGCACCTCGTCGTGACGGACATCGAGAGCGGCGAGGACCTCGTCTACGTCGAGTACCCGGGATCATTCTGTGGAGATCTCGAGTACGCGGGTAGCGCGGATCACATCCTGGCCCTGGATGACAGGCTGATGCTCGTCCTGCTCGATGCACGCTCGGGCAAGATCCTGCACCAGTTCGACCGCCCCGTGCGCAGCTTCGACGCGGGGTCCGACGGCACGGTGCTGCTCAGGGATCGAGACACGAGGCGTGCCTCCCTGTGGAGCGTTGGCGAGGAGGGCTTCACGCATAGGGTCGACCTCGGGGACAACCAGTGCTGGGGCCTGGATCTCGATCGTGACGGTCGGGTCGCCGCCACGCTGCACGAGGACGGGTCGCTCAGGATCTGGAACACGCGCGACGGCAAGTTGCAGAAATCGCTCGACGGCTTCGAGCAAACGTACGCCTCCGTGGCGCTCCAGCCAGGTGGGGCTCGCGTCGCGGTATGGACGGGCGGGGAATCCATCTCGATCTACGAGGTGAGGAGCGGGCTTGTCACCGAGAAGATTCCCTACGAGAAGAGCCTCATGGCGATGCAGTTCGACCCGGTGGGGAAGAGGCTGGTCACCGGCAGCATGGGTGGGACGCTCGAGGTCTTCCGCGTGGGCGTACCTGACGTGATGAGGAAGGAGCAGAAGCACCTCGGACTGTGGTTCAGGGCGGCCGTGGATCCCCGTGGTGAGATCCTTGCTTCCGTCGTGGCGGGAAGCGGAGACATCCTGCTGTGGGATCTCGAGACGGGGCAGGGGCGCGGGCACATCGTGGCCCACGATCGCGATATCTACGATCTCGCGTTCAGCCCGGACGGGCGAACACTGGCCTCCGCATCCCAGGACCGGACGGTCAGGATCTGGAGCGTGCCCGACGGTTCGCTGACACGGATCCTGGCCGGGCACGAGGCTGCCATCATGGGTGTGAGCTTCAGTATCGACGGGACGTTCATCGCCACGGCTTCCGCGGACTCGACCGCCGGCATCTGGGACGTTGGCGCGGGCACGAGGCTACACACCCTCGAGGGTCATGCCGGTCCGGTCTTCAGTGTGGCGTTCTCGCCCGACGGAACAGAGATTGCGACGAACTCCAACGACGGATCCCTGAGGCTTTGGGACAGCGCCACGGGTGTGCAGAAGATCGTGGCACTGGAGGGCCTCAAGTACCGCCAGATGCCAGGTATCGCCTACAGCCCGGACGGGGCGCGGATCGCCCACCTCGGTCCAGGCGAGAGCATCATGTTCTTCGACCGGCAGAGCGGGGAGGTGGAGACGTTCATCGAGCAGGTCCGTCGCGATTTCGAGTCCGCCATCTACCTCAACGAGATCCAGTTCTCCTCGGACGGGAAGCTGCTCGGCGCGTGCCCGGGCGACACGCACGAGAGACGGGTCTGGGATGTGGAGACCGGAGAGGAGATCCTGAGCCTGATCAACGCCACGGGGCCCGGCGGGGTCTTCCTCTTCGCCCCGGAAGATCGCTACATCGTCAGCGAGGACTGCTACTCGCTGGTCACCTGGAACCTGGACGGGAGCCGGCACTGGCGTTCCACGCTGCTCCTGCCCGAACCGCTCGCCGTGCACACGCACATGGGCTGGATCGACCCGGCCACGGGAGAGGCGCTGGATTCGATCCCGCAGACGGCGTGGCGCGAGGCCGTGGAGCGGCGCGCCGTGCACGCGACAGTCACCGACGATGCGAAATGATTGTGCCTGCTCGACAAGGACAGCAACCTGGAGCTGTGGGACATGGCGTCCGACAAGGTCATCACGAGCAGCATGTTCGACAAGGACGCCGATTTCGTCGCTCTGCCCGGCGCGTGCCTCGTGTTCCATGACAC
>JAFDER010000345.1 GCA_019310245.1 Deltaproteobacteria bacterium | reverse complement strand
CGGACATGGACGAGGGCAACCTGGACACGGACCTGGACGGCACGTACGACTTCCTGGACACGGACTCGGACGGCGACACCATCTCCGACATGCTCGAGGCCGGGGACTATGACATCACCACGCCGCCCGAGAACTGCGACACGGACACCCTGCCGAACTACCGTGACACGGACTCGGACAACGACGGGATCTCGGATGCGGACGAGCTGCTGTACGGCACGGACCTCTGCGATCCCGACACGGACGGCGACGGAGTCTCGGACCTCATCGAGATCGCGTACGGCTCGGATCCGCTGGACTCGAGCGAGAGCCCGCGCACGTACGGCGACTTCGTCTTCGAGGTGCCTCACATGGCGGCGCCGTCACCCACGGTGGACACGCTCGTCTTCTCCACGGACATCCAGAAGGGGGACGTGTTCTTCCTCCTGGACACGACCGGGTCCATGGGCGGGGAGCTCACGAACCTCAGGACGAGCCTCTCCTCCACCATCATCCCGGGCATCGCCTCGAGGATCCCGGACGTCTGGTACGCCGTGGGGCGGCACGACGATTACCCCTACGGCGGCTACGGCAGTCCCAGCTCCGGCGACGTGGTCTTCCAGCTCAACCAGCGCACCACCTCGTCCACGACCCTCGCGCAGAGCGCGGTCAACTCGCTCGGCCTGCACTACGGCGTGGACGGCCCCGAGAGCCAGGTGCCCGCGCTGTACGCTACGGCCACCGGCGGCGGCTTCGGCTCCTACCTCGCGGCCCAGACCTCCTGCGCCACGGGCGAGCGCGGCTACCCCTGCTTCCGCGCGGGCGCCGTTCCCATCGTCATCCTCATGACGGACGCCACGTTCCACAACGGCTACGGCGGCACGTGGCCCTACTCGGGCGTCGTGCCCACGCCTCCCAACTTCGCCACCACCGTCTCGGCCCTCAACGCGATCAACGCCAAGGTCATCACGGTCAACAGCGGGGGCACGTACGCCCAGGTCGACTGCACGCAGATCACGACCCAGACCGGGGCCGTGGACGTGAGCGGCACGCCTCTCTACTTCGAGATCAGCTCGTCGGGAACGGGCATGGGCACCGCGATCATCGACGCGGTCGAGACCCTGATCAGCCGCGTTCCCATCCGGGTGGACGCCATCGTCACGGACGACCCGGGCGACTCGGTGGACGCCGTGACGAGCTTCATCGATCGCGTGCAGACCAACACCTCGGGCGCCTCGATCTTCGACCCTGCCACGGGCACGACGCGCGTGTGCACGACCACGGCCACCGCAACCCCCGGCACGGCTCCCACGGTGGACTACTTCACAGGTGTGCTGCCCGGTCAGTCGGTCTGCTACGACATCTACCCGCAGATGAACACCACGATCGTGCCGCTGACCACCCCTCAGATCTTCCGCGCGGTCATCGACATCATCGGCGATCTCTTCACCCCGCTCGACTCGCGCGACATCTACTTCCTCGTTCCTCCCGTCATCCCCGGCGGCAACTAGTTCTGCTGCAGATACACTTCGCGATGCGGTGTGCACTGCGCCGGCCTGTCGGCCGTGCTCGTGGACAAGTCTGAACAAATACAGCCAGCTGGATTTCTTCAGCCGGGTTTTCCATCGTCGCGTGGCTCGGTCACGTACCGTCCGTACGCTCCCTCACCCCTCTCCTCGCTTCCTTGCCTGGCTTGCGCCTCGAGCTCGGAGGGCGTGTTCGCTCGCGTCTTGGGCGCGGAGTGGCGTGCCTCGACAGGTTGACGCGTCACGATGGCGCTGTATGCTGGCGCCATGGATGATTCCTACCTGGTGCTCGACATCGAGACCGTTCCGGCGGACGCGAGTCCGGACGACGAGCCCGAGGAGGGGGAGAGGGACACGTTCCCGCCCCTCGTCTGGCAGAAGGTCGTCTCGATCGGGGTGCTGTGGCTCGACGCGGCCATGCGCTTCAAGAAGCTCGGCACGCTTGGCGAGGGCAAGGAGGAGGCGGAGTTCCTCGCCGATCTCCACAAGTTCATGGACAAGCACAGGCCGCAACTGGTCACGTTCAACGGCCGGCGCTTCGACGTGCCCGTCATCGTGCTCAGGTCGCTGGTGCACGGCCTGCCCATGAGGTGGTACTTCGCGAGCCAGGACTATCGCAGGCGCTACGAGCCCACGCGCCACGTGGATCTGTGCGACGTGCTGAGCGAGCACGGCGCCGGCCGCTTCCCCTCCCTCGGGGACATGGCCTCCTCGATCGGCCTTCCCGGCAAGCTGGGCATGGACGGCGGCGACGTGCTGGGCGTGTGGCGCGAGGGTGACATGGAGCGAATCCACACCTACTGCCTCATGGACGTGATCCAGACGGGATTCGTGCTGATGCGCTGGAGGCTCGTGACTGGAAAGCTGGACGTCGAGGGCTACCGCGAGGCGGCTTCGATGATGCGCGACAAGGTGGCCGAGGACTCCCGGTTCGAGGAGCTCGTCTCTTCGGCCCGCTGGGACGAGGCCATGCTCGCCGGCGGCTGAGCGGACCTCGTCCTGCAGAGGTAGGTGCGGAAGAACCAGGACGGAACGGTCCCGATTCCTTCAGCGCCTATGGAGGGCCTTCGTGGCATCCCTTCCTAGGCCAGGCACAGGGCCCAGCAGGTCGCGATGACGACGAGCGTGACGGCGCCCAGGTAGATGATGCTGCGGTCTTCAGCGTGTGCTCTCTTCATGACGTTGCCTTTTCCAATGATGTCGTTCTCGGGAATCTGCGGGCTCTTACTGCAAACTGTGTGCCCGCGAGCCGGAAAGGTTGCATCCCGAGCGTCCATGCCCCCTAACAGGGCGGGATCAATGGATAACTCACCCGGCTGGTCAGGATCCAGAAAGCGGAGGGGCTTTCACCTGTGACGTGTTAACAATGGCACCGCTGTCACGATTGGCACACCGCGGCTCAGTGAAGGACCGAGCTGTCTACCTGGTGAGGATGGACAGGAGCTCCACGTCGAACACGAGCATGCCCTGCGGTCGGTCCGGCCTGCCCTGGTAGGCCAGCTCCTGCGGGATCCAGAAGCGCCTGCGCTCGCCCACGACCATGAGCTGCACTCCCTCGCCCCAGCCCGGGATCACCTTGTTCAGGGGGAACGTGGCGGGCTTCTGGCGCTTGACGGAGCTGTCGAACATCTTGCCGTCCGTGGTCCAGCCCGTGTAGTGCACCATCACCTGGCTCGTGGGTCCGGGGTGCTCGGTGGCCTGTCCCGGGCTCAGGAGCTTGTGCGCCATGCCCGAGCCGGTCATCTCGGCGTCCTCGGGTGGAGCGGCCACCGTGGACGGGGCCAGGATGTCCGCGCCCTCCGCGGGCGGACTCGTCACCATGGGATCCTCGGGCGTCTTGGGTTTCTCGGCCGCAGCCACCTCGTCGCCCGGCTTGCCCTGCCTTTGCGGCGGCGCCTTGCACGCGGCCACGGTGAAGAGCAGAACGGTGCATGCGAGGATCGGGGTTGTCAGTGAGGTCTTCATGGGGCCCCATTATGCCCATGCGGGCCCGGTGTGCAAGTGCCTCTACTCGGGGGGGTACTCGTCCTTGAGCGTCTGCCTGACCTCGTCGTCCGGGGTCCCCGCTTCAATCAGGCTCTCTGCACGGAGAGCGATGTTGACGCAGTACAGTCAAGCGAATCCGTGCATGTCCTTGAAGCAGTCCACGGCGGAGAGGTGGGAGATGGACATGGTCGCGCACCCGCAGGCGCAGAACGGGCACTCGAGCACCTCCGGGTACTTGTACGCGGCCAGGTACCCGCGATAGAAGGCGTTGTTCTCCACCTTGGCAGCGGCAAAGGCCGCCTCCACCTCCTCCTGGGTCCACATGGAGTCCGAGTAGATGGGGGCGTCCGGGTCGATCACCGGGCCTCCCGGGTAGATCGTTCCGAGCTCGCACACGACGCCTGGTGAGTCGTCCTCGACGTCTGCTGCCGGCTCCTCCGTCGTGTCCGCGGCCACCTCCGCGGTCGGGTCCTCGCTCGTCTCGGCGACCGCGTCGTCCGGTGTCGAGCTCGAGTTGCAGGCCGGCCCAACGAGGGCCAGCACCATGCTCATGGCAATCCAGGTTCTCATTGTCTGCTCCTTGCAGATCTTGAAGATGACCTATCAGGTGAACCATAAGAGGAAACCTCCATGAAAGCAAGAGTTTACGCCTCAATCAACCCCCATCTGCTGGGCGTTCGGGCTTGTGGATCCCGGGTCGATCGGCTTATCTCTTGGCATGTCCGCCCAGGAGCCAAGGGCCGAGTACGAGGCGCGGCTCGCCTCCCGCTCGGCCTCGCAC
>JAFDER010000344.1 GCA_019310245.1 Deltaproteobacteria bacterium | reverse complement strand
GTCATGTCCTCGAGATACTTGTTCAATATGGGGATCAGGTTCCTCATGATCGTCGGTTCCGATTACCGTAACAGGGCATGGCATGGTAACATGATTGATGTTATCGTGCAACGAAATGTGAGCCGGTGGCATGATACGGGATCTGGCCGCACTTCCCTGACGAGCGGCATCTCCATTCATCCGATGAACAGATAACATTCATGCTGTGAATAGTATCGCAGGATCGGGGGTTTTGAAGTCACCTGATCACCACACGGCGTTCGGGGCGTAGTCGCGGATCCTGCGGTCGCGTGTGATGAGGGCACATCGTGCAACGCGCACGGGGCTCGGGTCCGTGGCGCGATCGGAGGAGGCGTTCGGTCCATGAGCACCCTGGTCGTGGTGGTCTACACAGAGAGTGACGGATCGTCCTGCCAGGACGTCTCGACGAGCTCGTCAGGGGTGCAGTCGATGGCCTTGCGCCTGGGCAGGTCCTCGAGCTTGAAGCGCCTCCCGCCCTCGGGGGTGATGAGCAGACGGCTGCCGCCGCGGATGATCGTACGGGGTCGTCCCGAATCGATGACCTCGTCCAGGATGCGGTACACGTTCGCCCTGAGCTCGGTGGCGGTGAGCGGTTTGTCCATGTCCTCTTTCATGCGTATGCAATCTTAGCATCACGTACATACGTATCAAGGTGTACTGCGTGCGCTATCGTTTTCTCTCTTGTATCGCCGAGGAGGCGACGGAAGTTTCTCCGGGGCCGCGAGCGTGATGAAGGTGAACGACCGGCCGTAGAGCCGGTTCGATCAGCTCGCCGGGCAGATAGGGAGCCTCGACTTGACATCCATACCGGCCACTGTCCAAACTGGAGGGGGAACGAAGGAGTTGCAGTGAGATGGCATCGCTTCCACCAGGCGCCGAGGAGGAGTTCTTCGCCTCGGCGGAGTTCTCCGGGCGTTTCCTGAGGGGCGAGTCGAAGGTCCATCGGGCACTCGAGAGGCTCGTCGAATCCCTCGACGAGGTGGGAGCTCCCCACGCCATCGTGGGTGTCATGGCGCTCGGAGAGTACGGATATCGGCGAACGACGTTGGCATCGACGTCGTCCTCGCCGGGGTGTTCCCCGGCGACGGCAGGGAGAAACCCGTCTGCTTCCCCGATCCCGCCGTTCACGCCCGTCGCGGAGCGCGTGTCGCACTGCTCTGCCTCGAGAAGCTCGTGGAGCTCAAGCTCGCCTCCGGGATGACGGCGCCCCACCGGCTCCGTGACCTCGCCGATGTGCTCGAGCTCATCCGCATCCGGAAGCTCCCCGAGGACTTCGCCCGGAGCCTCGACCCCTATGTGCGAGACAAGTACCTCGAGCTCTGGCGCAGCGCCCAGACCATCGACGAGGACGGGTAGCTGGACGCACGGACCGGGCATCCCGCTCTTGCCGATCATCTCATACCACCGGATTTCATGATGACTGACGATTGGTAGGGCTTGTTGCGCGTCAGGAGCCGAGGAACACCGCCGCATAGGTGTCGCGGAGCCAGGCGGGGGGCTGGTCGCGCGTCCCACCTTGGTTGTATACTGAAAATGATGGATGAAGTCATCGTCGTCGGTGGACCGGCACCCGTCTCCTTCGAGCGGCTGCGCGAGCGGATCGCGGCCTACCTCGCAGGCACGGCGGTGGAGCGGGCGGTCGTCTTTGGCTCCTGGGCCCGGGGCGAGCAGGACGCCTCGAGCGATCTGGACCTGGTTCTCGTCGAGGAGACGGCGAGCCCCTTCGTGGAGAGGGGCCGCACTCACATGCCGCTGTTCGGGATGGGCGTCGGGATCGACCTCATCGTCTACACGCCGGGAGAGTACGAGCGCCTGCTGGATGGCGGGCACCCGTTCGTGACGCGCGTGGCCGGGGAAGGAGTCGTGATCTATGCACGATCCGGCGGCTGAAGCTGCGCGGTGGATGGACCAGGCGGAGAACGACCTCGAGTTCGCCCGCTACGCCCTCGAGGGGGGCTATCACCACCAGGTGTGCTTCCTGTGCCACCAGGCATCCGAGAAGGCCATCAAGTCGGTCCTGTTCGGCGACGGGGCGAGGACCGTGATCGGACACTCGCTGGTGGGCCTGATCGACAAGCTCTCCCGGGACCGCGCCACGCTGGCAGCCCTGCGTGACGGAGCCGCCGAGCTCGATCTGTTCTACATTCCTACGCGCTACCCGAACGGGCTCGTCGAGGGCACGCCCCACGAGGCGTTCACTCGATCGCAGGCCGAGCGGGCCATCTCGCAGGCCGAGCGGATCCTCGAGGCCGCTCGCGCGACTCTTTCCTGACAGTCAGTAGAGTTTATTGTGCGCCAGGATCCGAAAGAGCTACAGCGAGAAATGTGTCAGTATCGGGGTCTGACCCCTATGCCAGGGCGTCCGCAAGGCTCTCGAGCCTGACATGCCGGGGCTGTGACGCGCAATCGTCGAGCGCGCGCTCGATCGCGGACAGGATCCTGCGCGTGTCCGGCTCCTCTCCTCCACGTGAGGCCCAGCGCAGCATCTCGAGGCAGTCGGACAGGTCTGCCTCGCTCAGGCGCGGGATCTTGAGCAGCATGAACAGGGTGACGTTCGGTCTGTGGATGGTGGCGCCGGGCCCCTCATGTACGGTCACGAGCTCCTCGCGCCATCCCTCGATGCGGTGCAGGAAGAATGCACCCGCCTGGTTGATGGCCTCGACGGGCAGGCCGAGCTCCTCGGCGATGTGCATGAGTGCGAGTGTCTGCTCCTGACCTGCGCTCTCGGGTCCGGCGATGTCCACGTCCACGGTGACCCTGTGCTCGATCCCGAGCAGGGGCAGGACGCCCCCGCCCATGACGACCCAGTCGCCGCTCAGCCTCTGGCCGGCCAGTTGCACGAAGCGCTCGAGCAGAGCGTGGTCGACGGCCTTCACAGGTACTCCGCGAGCGCGCTCCTGGCGATGCGCCCGAGCTTGACGACGCGTCCCGTCACGGGCCGCTCGATGATGGAGCGCACGTGTCTCGAGCCCGCCAGCCTTGTGCGGTAGAGACTGGGGAAGTGGTGCGCGAGGGCGAGAAGCAGGGCCTGCAGCGCCTCGGTCTTGCGCTCCCCGTTCCCCGCGCGGACCAGATCCCTGGAGGCCAGCCGGATCTGGGCGACCAGGAGATCGCCTTGCGGCACGACTCTCACGACCATATCCTCACTCAGCGGCAGGCCGAGCGCACACAGCACGTCCCAGTCCGCCGGCCTCTCCTCGATACCAAGGCGCAGGCCCAGGGGCTCGAGCACGGACTCGAGGGTGGTGAGGGAGGGGTTTGCGCGCCCGCACTCCATGCTCTGGATCGTGGGCAGGCTTCTGCCTGATCGATGGACCAGTTCAGACCGGGTCATTCCCTGCGAGCGGCGCGCGGACCTGATGATCTCTGGTAGCTCCTGCATATATGATATATTATGCATAATATATCAGGTGTCAAGCTGCAAGGCTACTGGCGCAGAGTTCCTTTGGTAGAGCATTTGATGTGCCAGGGGCCGAACTAGGTCCATGAAGGTGGAGATCGATCTCGAGCCGCCCGACGGGGCCGTCATCGAGACCTCGCTCGTCCAGCACTTCTACCCCGTGGCCCTGAGGCACCACGACCTGCCGTCGCTGTTCGCGGGCAAGCTGCACGCACTGCTGACCCGCCCTGACGCGAAGGGCAGGGACTGGTTCGATCTGGCGTGGTACCTCACGCAGAAGCGCGGGCTCGAGCCGAACCTGGAGCTTCTCGCAAACGCCCTCGCGCAGACGGGCCACGGGCACGTCGACGCCTCGCGGTGGGCCGAGGCCGCGAGGAGGCGCCTGCGGGACGTCGAGTGGGAGAAGATGATCGAGGAGCTCCGGCCCTTCGTCGAGCGAGAAGGCGACCTGGAACATGTGTCCCCGACGCTCATCGACAAGCTCCTCGGCTGAGCGTCGGGGGTACTGGCTCTGTGGCGGAGCCGCGGATGTGGGCTATGATGTCCGGCAGAGGGAGAGACGCGTGATGAGACATGCGATCCTGGCGAGCTTCTTCATCGTGTGGGGCTGTGCGGGCGGCGAGACCTGTCCGGCCAACACGTTCGAGTGCGGGGGCATGTGCTACGAGCTCTCGAGCGACGACGGCAACTGCGGGGCGTGCGGTGTGACGTGCGACGACGGGCAGGTGTGCGAGGGGAGCGTGTGCGTGCTGAGCTGCGCGGAGGGCATGAGCGACTGCAGCGGGGTGTGCAGGGATCTGAGCAGCGACACGTACAACTGCGGCATATGCGGCATGACGTGCGGGGCGGGGT
>JAFDER010000054.1 GCA_019310245.1 Deltaproteobacteria bacterium | reverse complement strand
CGCGCGCAAGAACGAGCCTTCCATTCCCTTCGAGGAACTCCTGAAGGAGATGGCCGATGCCGGAAAGCTATGACGTCGTCGTCAAGCGATCGGCCGCCAAGGAGCTGCGGGCCATCCCACCGCCTCACAGCGGCCGGATCCTGAAAGCGATCAAGAGGCTCGCCTCCGAGCCTCGACCACCCGGTTGCGAGAAACTGTCGCGGCGTCATTGCTACAGGATACGTGTGGGAGCGTACCGGATCGTGTACACGATGCAGGATGATGTTCTCGTCATCGAGATCATCAAGGTCGCCCACAGGCGAGAGGCATACAGATGAAGGACATCATCTACCTGGACTACAACGCCACCACGCCCATCGACCCCGAGGTGGCCGACGCGATGAGGCCGTTTCTCGACGGGTTCTTCGGCAATCCGTCGAGCTCGCACCCGCTGGGCGTCGAGGCGAGGAAGGCCGTGGACCGGGCGCGGGAGCAGGTGGCGGCGATGCTGGGGTGCAGTGCGGACGAGGTGGTGTTCACGAGCGGGGGAAGCGAGGCGAACAACCACGCGATCAAGGGAACGGCGATCGCGCTGAGGGAGCGAGGCCGGCACATCATCACGTCGGCCATCGAGCACCCTGCCGTGACCGAGGTGTGCGGGTTCCTGGAGGGCGAGGGGTACGATGTGACGGTGCTGGCCGTGGACGGGGACGGGCTCGTCGATCCCGCGGACGTGCAGAGGGCGATCACGGACGAGACGATCCTCGTCACCGTGATGCACGCGAACAACGAGGTGGGCACGGTCCAGCCCATCGAGGAGATATCGGAGGTCGCGCACGCGCGGGGCGTCAGGGTGCACACGGACGGCGCACAGTCGGTGGGCAAGATCCCCACGAGGGTCGACGAGCTGGGCGTGGACCTCTTCTCCGTGGCCGGGCACAAGCTCTACGCGCCGAAGGGCATCGGTGCGCTGTACGTGAGGAAGGGGACGCAGATCGCCAGGATCATGCACGGAGCGTCGCACGAGCGGAACATGCGGGCCGGCACGGAGAACGTGCTCGAGATCGTGGGCCTGGGGATGGCGGCCGAGATCGTGGCGCGGGACCTGGACGGGCACGCGGCGCACATGAAGGCGATGCGCGACAGGCTGCACGGGAAGCTGGAGGCGGGGTTCGCGGACCTGAGGCTCAACGGACATCGCGAGAAGCGGCTGCCGAACACGCTCAGCGTCTCGTTCCCCGGGCGCAAGGCCGACAGGATCCTCGAGGCGCTCGAGGGCGTGGCCGCATCGGCCGGGGCGGCGTGCCACGCGGACGAGGTGAAGCTCTCGCACGTGCTCGAGGCCATGGGCGCGGACGAGCACGCGGCCATGGGAACGGTGAGGCTCTCGGTCGGCAGGATGACGACGCAGGAGGAGATCGATCGGGCCGCGCACCTCATCCTCGATGCGGCGAAGGAGCCGGATGAGGGCTGCTAGATACATTCGCATGGCTGCCCTTCGACAGGCTCAGGGCAGCGGTGCAATGAGGGCTGCTAGCGCCATCGCGCTGCTCGCGCTGACGTGCGCGTGCTCCGGCAGGCAAATCGAGGGCACGCCCGACGCGGGAGTCGAGCCGGACGCATCCGTGGATCCGATCGTGGATGAGGCGCGCGACGACGGAAGCGTGGTCGACGATCCGGCGGACGATCCGCGCGTCGAGGCAGAGGACGTGATCGACGAGCACGTGGAAGATCCTGCAGGTGAAGACGGCGGGCCGGCGTGCGATGCGCCGGGTCCACGAACCGGATGCATCGAGACGGGCGGGACGGAGATCTTTCCCATGTGCTGCCCCGAGGTGGCCGACTACCCGGTGACGTGCGGAAGCGACCCGTGCGGGTGCCCGGAGATCGAGAGCCACAACGTGGCCGCGTGCGACTGCGGCGAGGGGCGGTGCTTCGACGGCCTGTGCTGCGTGAGCATCTGAATCCCCCCCATTTGACAGTGTCCCAGGGAGCGGGTATACGTGATCGTGCGGTCACGTGATCGGATGATCACGTTTCATGGCAAAGGAGACCCATGGCC
Source organism: Deltaproteobacteria bacterium (assembly GCA_019310245.1). GTDB lineage: Bacteria > Myxococcota_A > Polyangia > DRWM01 > DRWM01 > JAFDER01. Next base: position 11,535 of record JAFDER010000054.1, on the reverse strand, counting down.
CGGATCCTGGTCGTTCCCGTGGGGAAGAGTGACGCCCCGTCGGCAGGGGTGCCCGAGGACCTTGCAGGCGAGCAGAGGGCCTTCCTGGTGGTGGACATGGCCGGGCAGGCGGAAGGCCTCGAGGGCACGGTGAGGGGCGACGTGGTGCTCCTGGGGGAGGGGCAGGGATGGGGAGTGTACAGGGCCGGCAGGGCGTTCGAGCTGAGAAGAGGGGGAGAGGGCCATGCGGTGGCGAGGGGAGACGTTATCGGAGTCCTAAAGAAGTTCAGGACATAAAGGTGATTCCCTCATGCAACGTATCATCCTTCATGCGGATCTCGATTCGTTCTTCGTGGCCTGCGAGCGCGTCCGGGACCCCTCGCTGAGAGGCAGGCCGGTGGTGGTGGGCGGATCGCCCGAGAGGCGAGGCGTTGTGGCCTCGGCCTCGTACGAGGCGCGCGAGTACGGCATCCACAGCGCCATGCCCATGGGCCAGGCCCTGCGGCTGTGCCGGGACCTGGTCGTGGTGCACCCCACGCCGGGGCTCTACGGCCGGGCCTCGCGGGCCGTGATGAGCGTCCTCGACAGTTACTCGCCCGTGGTGGAGCGGGCGTCGGTGGACGAAGCATACGTGGACCTGACGGGCACGACGAGGCTGCTCGGCAGCGCCATGGACCTGGCGGTGCGCATGAGGGGGGAGATCGAGCACAGGTTCGGGCTGGAGACCACGCTGGGCGTGGCCACGAACCGGCTCGTGTCCAAGGTGGCCGCAGGACTGGCCAAGCCGTCGGGCCTGCTGGACGTCCTGCCCGGCCAGGAGGCCGGCCTGCTCGCGCCGCTCAAGGTGCAGAGGCTACCCGGGGTGGGGCCCAAGACCAGGAAGAGGCTCAACACGCTCGGCGTGGCCAGGGTGGGCGAGCTCGCGGCCGTGCCTCCCACGTGCCTCGAGGCGGCCTTCGGGCTGTGCGGGCTCGTGCTGCACAGCCGCGCACGGGGGCAGGACGACACGCCGCTGAGCACGCAGAGGCAGGCGCTGAGCATCGGCACGTCGGAGACCTTCTCCGTGGACACGGCCGACAGGGTCGGGCTCGAGGCGGTGCTGCTGGCGCAGATCGAGCGGACGGCGCGGGAGATGAGGAAGCAGGGGATCCAGGCGCGCACGATCACGGTGAGCGTGCGCTACGCCGACTTCGTGAACGCCACGCGCTCGCGCACCATCGACCCGCCCTCGGACATCGACATGGAGCTGTTCGACGAGGCGCGGGAGCTGATGCGCAGGGCGCTGTCCAGGCGCACCCTGGTCAGGCTCCTGGGGGTGCGCTTCTCCGGGTTCGACCACACGGGCTGGCAGATGGGCCTGTTCGACGCGCGGGGACGCGCGCGCGGGCGAGACCTCGTGCTCGCCATGGACCGGGTGCGGGAGCGCTACGGCGAGTCGAGCGTGCAGTGGGGCAGGACGCGGTCGATCCCCGCGGCGACGGCCTGATGGTCGCGCACCTGCACGTGCACTCCAACTACTCGTTCGGCCGGAGTGCGGCGACGGTGCGGGAGCTGTGCGCGGCGGCGGCGCGGCGGGGCGTGGACGCGCTGGCCGTGACCGACGTGGGCGGCGTGTACGCGGCCGTGCCGTTCATCGAGGAGGCGGCGCGCTGCGGCATCCACGCCGTCATGGGCGCGGAGCTGGAGGCGGAGGGAGGCATGCGGGCGCTCGTCCTGGCCGAGACCAGGGCGGGGTACTCGGCGCTGTGCCGCATCGTCACCGCGAGCCGCGTCGAGCGAGGCTTCTACCTGCCGCGAGCCGTGGCCGAGAACAGCGAGGGCGTTCTCGTGCTCACGGACCACCCGGAGCTCATCGGCAAGCTGTGCTCCATGGGCGTGCGGGACAACCTCTACGTGGAGATCACGCCGCGCGCCGTGCCGGGCTCGGGCCCGGTGACGGGGCCGTCGGGCGTGCCGCGCGGACAGCTCGTCAGGCTGGCGAGGGACAGGGGACTCGAGCTCGTGGCCACGAACCCGGTGCACTTCACCGACCCGGCGGACCTGGCCCTGTGCCGGCTCCTGGGCGCGGTGTTCGCAAACGCCGGGCTGGACGAGCCCGCTCCCGGGGGCCGGACGCCTCCCCCGCCGTCGGCCTGGCTCCTGGACGAGGCCACGTTCCGCGAGGCCATGAGCGATCAGTCCGCGGCGCTCGAGCGGGCCTCGGAGATCGCCGCGCGCTGCAGCGTGGACCTGGAGCTGGGGCGCTACAAGTTTCCACGCTACCCCGGCGCGCGGGGGCGCAGGGACGCCGCGGCGCTGCTCTCGGCGCGGGCGGGCAAGGGCCTGCGGGTGCGGCTGGAAGGCGAGCCTCCGCGCGCGTACGCCGATAGGCTGAGGGGCGAGCTGGAGGTCATCACGGCCATGGGCTTCGACGATTACTTCCTGGTGGTCGGGGACATCGCGTCCTTCGCGCGCCGGCAGGCGATCCCCATGTGCGGCCGGGGATCGGCCGCGGGGTCGCTCACCTCGTACGTGCTCGGCCTCTCGAACGTGGACCCGGTCCGGCACGGCCTGTACTTCGAGCGGTTCCTGCACGAGGGGAGGCAGGATCCGCCCGACGTGGACATGGACTTCGCGTGGGACCGCCGCGACGAGGTGATCGAGTACGTCTACCGGCAGTTCGGATCGGACCGCGTGGCGATGATCTCCACGCACACCACGTTCGCGGCGCGCGGCGCGCTGCGCGAGATCGCCAAGGCGCACGGCGTTCCCGAGGTGGAGATCGGGCGCATCACGAGGAGGCTGCCGTGGCACCTGAGCGCGGCGCGCATCCGCGAGGCCATGGACTCGCGCGGGGCGGCGGCGGGGTGGGGCGGACGCGGCGGGCCCGCGGCGCCCGCGTCCGTGGCGCCCGAGGGAGTGCTGCCTCCGTGGCAGTACGAGCCCTGGCGGTCCATCCTGGGCTACGCGGCACGCATCGACGGGTTCCCCAAGCACCTCGGGATCCACGCCGGAGGCATCGTGATCGCGCCCGGCCGGATCACGGACCACGTGCCGCTCGAGCCGGCGCCCAAGGGGGTCAACATCACCCAGTGGGACATGGGGCCCGTGGAACGCGTGGGCCTCGTGAAGATCGATCTCCTGGGCAACAGGTCGCTCGCGGTCATCGACTCGGCGTGGGGGGCGGTGGAGAAGAGGCTGGGGGCGGCGAGGACGCGCAAGGTGCGGAGGCAGGACCCCACGCTCGACGGACCCACGCGGCGCGTCATGCGCGACGGCGGCACCATGGGGTGCTTCTACGTGGAGAGCCCGGCCATGCGCGGGCTGCTGCGCAAGCTCAGGTGCGACGGCTTCGCCGGCCTGGTGGCGGCCTCGTCGGTCATCCGGCCGGGCGTGGCCTCGTCGGGCATGATGCGCGCCTACATCGAGAGGGTGCGCGGCAAGCCCTTCGAGCACCTGCACCCGTTCATGGAGAAGATCCTGGGCGAGACCCTCGGCGTGATGATCTACCAGGAGGACGTGATCCGCGTGGCGCACCACGTGGGCGGCCTGTCCTGGGCCGACGGCGACGGGATGCGCAAGGCCATGAGCGGCAAGAAGGGGCGCACGCCCATGGACGCCTACCGCGACCGATTCATCGAGGGCGCGCGCACGAAGGGCTTGGACGCGGACACGGCCTCGGAGATCTGGAGGCAGATGGCCTCGTTCGGCGGCTACGCGTTCTGCAAGGCGCACAGCGCGGCCTTCGCCGTGGTCTCGTTCCAGGCCGCGTTCCTCAAGGTGCACTTCCCGGCGGCCTTCATGGCCGCGGTGCTGAGCAACTACGGAGGCTACTACTCCACGTACGCCTACATCTCCGAGTGCCGGCGCATGGACCTCGACGTGAAGCTCCCCTCGGTGAACCTCAGCGAGGAGGGGTACACGGGATGGGGGAGCGAGGTGCGCATCGGCCTCGTGCAGATCAAGGGGGTGAGCCGGAGGGCGCGGCAGGCCGTGCTGGACGAGCGCGCGCGCGGGCCGTACGCCTCGCTCGAGGACTTCATCGAGCGCACGGCGGGGCAGGTGGAGGCATCGGAGGTGGAGACGATGGTGCGCTCGGGCGCGTTCGACGAGTTCGACCCCGAGGGGAACCGGCCGAGGCTCCTGTGGCGGCTGCTCATGTGGATCCGTTCGGGTCAGGGCGCGGGGCCGCTGTTCGCGCGCCGCGTGGTCTCGGGCGGGAAGACGGGGGAGCCTCCGCTGCCCGAGGTCAAGCCCTACGACTTCAAGACGCGCATGGCCATGGAGGTGGACACGCTCGGGTTCCCCGTCTCGGCGCACCCGCTCGTGCTGTGGCGCAGCGAGATCGACCGGGAAGGACCGATCAAGGCGCGGGACCTGGAGAAAATGAAGGGCAAGCGCGCGCGGCTCGCGGGATGGATGATCACCTCGAAGCCGATCCGCACGGGCAGGGGGGAAGCCATGGAGTTCGTCTCGCTCGAGGACGAGACGGGGGTGTTCGAGGCCACCTTCTTCCCCGAGGTCTACAGGCGCTACGCCCACAAGATGCTCACCGCGGGGCCGTACATCGTGGAGGGGAAGGTGGAGGACGACTTCGGGCACTGCACGCTCACGGTGGAGCGGATGCGGCTCATCGCGGACTGATCAGTTCTTCCTGAGCTCGTCGATCAGCTCCTCCTGGAGCTTCTTGACGTCCACGGGCGAGCAGTCGTCCGGGCTGAAGTGACGCGGGAGGCCGGACGCGTCGAAGTTTGGCACGGAGAACTGGTAGTAATGGTACGGCCCCGTGTCCCACTCCATGCCCTCCAGCTTCTCCTTGAGGTCGTCGCCGTCCCCGCGAACGAAGCTCAGGGCGAAGTCGAGGCCATCCCTGGTGAGCTCGCCCGGCACGTCCGGGAAGACGACGCTGGCGTAGCCCGTGTCCGGATAGCCGGCTTGCGAGGCCTTCTTCCTCAGCGTCTCCAGGTCACAGGACGGGAACGCGTCGACGTAGACGATGTCCTTGATCCAGGTGACGGTCGCGTCCGTCGCGAACCCGCCGATGTAGTCGTGGATGACGCTCAGCGTGAGCTTGGCCCCCTTCACGCTGGTCTGCCCGGGAACGAGCTTCTCGAGCAGGGCCGTGTCGTAGAATGTCATGCTGATCATGGACTCGTCGTCGCCGGAGATGTTCAGGGTTCCGTCGGCGCTCACCTTGTTGAAGCGGACCACCGACGTGCGAGCGTGGGGTCGCCAGTTTTTCTCGACCTGGGCGGAGATGCTCTTCGCCGTCTCCAAGCCGTCCACGGCCTCGAAGGACGGGACGACTGCCGAGCCATCGACGAGGCCGGCCGCGTCCCCGCGCACGGAGTTGTCGAACGCTCCCGTGCCTCCCGGGCCGAGGAAGAAGAAGATGCCGACGCCGGCCGACAGGAGCGCGATGCCCATGGCGATGACGAGGGCGGGGCACTTCCCCGACCGTCGCGGCGTCCCGGGCGCGCTCCCCACGTGAAGGCGGTGGCTGGAGTAGACCGGCTGATGCTGCACCGCGGGCGGAGCGGGCTCGGGCCTCCAGAATTCCTCCGGGACGGCCGTATGCGTGGAGCAGTACTCGCACACCACGACCTTCTGGCCCACCTCGAGGGGCAGGTTGACCCCGCAGTTGGAGCACCTCAGCGTGTGCTTTGCGCGCCGGGGCATCAGGCTCCACGTCCCGGCAGCCCTGGATGGATCAGCTCGGCGGGATCTTGTCGAGGACCTCGCCCTCCTCGGGGAAGCGACCCTGCCTGAGCTTGGAGAAGATCGTCTCCCCGTCTCTGACAACCTCGAAGGCGCCTCCCTTGCTCCTGATGAGCTTCGGCTCCACTCCGCTGTGCTCTCGTATCGCTGCCGCCAGACCGGCGGCACGGGGTTCGTAGTTTCAAACCACGCAGTACTCGATGGTGATCTCCATCGTCATCCTCCTGTCGTGTCCGGTCCATGCATGCACGTAGAGCCCGGCGGGATTCGAACAAGGCCTGTATGGGGGTCATTCGGCGGGCGCGCACGCGGAGGAGCCGTCAAGGCGCATCATCTCCTCCTCGAAGACGAACTGCACATCCAGGGTGACGGTCTCATCTCCCACCTTGACGCTCAGCGTTGCCGAGAGCGTCTCGGAGTCCTCCTCGGCCAGCTCCACCACGAGAGCCTTCTTCTGCAGGCTCTTGAGGATGCTCTCGATCTTGGGAGGCTTCTTGCCCTTCGCCTTGACCTCGTGGAGGAAGCCCGGGCAGCCGACCACCGTCGCATCGGTCAGGACCGACTTGAAGAGCTCGACGTCCGCCTCATCCACGGCCCTGTTCAGCTCCCCGACGAGCGAGCGCATGCGGGCTGTCTTGAGGTTGAGGAACCGCTCGTTCAGGACGACCGTGTAGTCGATGAGGATCGCGTCCGCGCCCTGGATGAATGTCATGGGGAAGCGGACCTCGTCGCCGGAACCGCGCATGACTCCCACCAGCGTGGCGGTCATCTCCACGGCATCCACTTCCTCGACCGTGTAGACCACGTCGAAGTCCTTCTGCTGCTGCAGGACGTGGTCCGCGGGCGACCTGTCCTTGATGCCGGCGATGGCCATGTCCAGCGTGGCAACCTTGTAGAAGAGGTCGCGCGTCTCGTTCGTGAACACGGACCAGAACTTCGCGGCATCCTGGGTTTCGATCGCGGCGTTGATCTCGTTGACTAATGAATTGATCTTCTCGATGCGGGCCTCGACCTCGGGATCGACCGGCTCCGGCGCGGGCTCGACCTGCTGGTCGGGGTCACCCACGCCGGCCGCCTCGGGCGCCGGTTTCGGACCGCATGCGGCCGCCAGGACACAGATGGCCAAGAGGAGTACTGCTCTCGACCAAAAGGTGTGCTTCATATCGGGATCCTCCCTTGAATCCATCGTTTAGCCCCAAGCCGCGCCAGGTGTCAAGGACCCATCGTTTGCACGTCGAGCCAGGCGCTGGTATCTACACAGACATGAAGATGAAACACATGTCATGGGTGTCTATTCTGTTCGCCCCCGCCGTCGTGATCCTCTTGTGTGGAACCGCGCGTGCGCAGGAGGAAACCCTCCAGTACGACGACGGTACGCCGGGAGGGGCACTGGCGACGACGAGGGCGGACGTCGAGCTCGTCTCGTTCACGCTGGCGCATCCGGCCAGGCTCATCGCCATCCGGATCTGGTTCACCGGCACGCCGGCGGAGACCGACGTGTACGTCTGGGTGGACTACGGCGAGTCGAATCTCCCCTATGGCAGCGGCGAGAGCCCCGACCCACTCTACGAGATCACGATCACGCCCACGGTCGACGAGTGGACCGAGATCACGATCCCCGCGGACACGGTGATCCTGGATCCGCCGCACAGGTTCCTCGTGGGCCAGGTCCTGAACACGGACGACCTGCACATCGCGCACGACGGCAGCGCGCCCGCCGAGGACGATGTGCACAGCTACGAGAGGCTAGGAAGCGACTGGTACGTCGAGAACAGGTGGGACTTCATGATCCGTGCGGACGTCGAGTACTTCGACGTGGTCGACACGCCTTCGTTCACGGACGTGACGGACACCGCCCTGGGCGGTGCATCACCGCGGCGCGTGGCCTGGGGCGACTACGACGGTGACGGGGACGACGACCTGCTCGTGAGCGGCTCGAGGCTCTACAGGAACGACGCGGGGACGTTCGTCGACGTGAGCATCGAGGCGGGCATCCGCGACTCCGCGGATGCGGTGGTGTGCGGTGGCGCGGGTGGGATCTGGGCCGACTACGACAACGACGGGAACCTGGACTTCTACTCCACCTCCTCGAGCTTCGTGCCGCTGTGCACGGTGGGCGAGGACGACTGGTACTGCAACGACTTCTCCGGCGGGACGATCCCGCGGTGTCTGGACGGATACTGCCGCAACGAGAGCGACCCGTGGCCCGCCCACGACTGCCTGTTCCACAACGAGGGCGACGGGACGTTCACCATCCCGCCCGATGAGGGCATGCCCTACGACTACTCACCGAGCGAGGGGGCGGGCTGGGGCGACTTCGACAACGACGGCTGGGTCGACCTGTACGTGGCGAACTACGAGATGCCCGGCTCGTGGACGGGAGGCGCGCTCAGCATCGGCACGCCCGACATGCTCTGGCGCAACGACGGCGACGGAACGTTCACGGACGTGAGCGACGCACTGCCTGGAGAGGAGAGCCGGGGATGCCGGTACCAGAGCGGACGTGGGGTCAACTGGGCCGACTACGACGAGGACGGCTTCATCGACATCTTCGTGTCCAACTACAGGCTCCAGCCCAACTGCCTGTGGCAGAACGCGGGCGACGGCTCGTTCGTCGAGGTGGCGCGCGACGTGGGCGTGCAGGGTGTGCCGGTGAGCAGCGCATACGGGCACACCATCGGATCGCAGTGGATGGACTTCGACAACGACGGTGACCTGGACCTCTTCTCTGCGAACCTCGCCCATCCGAGATTCATCTCGTTCTCGGACAAGAGCATGCTGCTCGTGAGCACCGGGGCGCCCGACTACTGGTTCACGAACGAGTGGGCGGACCGCGGGTTCCTCTACCAGGAAACCGATTCGGAGCCGGCCTGGGGCGACTACGACAACGACGGCCTGCCCGACATCTACATCACGGACGTGTACGTGGGCCGGAAGGCCGAGCTCTACAGGCAGCTGCCGGGCGGCACGTTCGAGGACACCACGTACGAGACGGGAACGGCCGTGGACAACGGATGGGGAGCGGCCTGGGCCGACTACGACAACGACGGCGACCTGGACCTGGTCACGCGCTCGCTCTTCAGAAACGACACCGTGAACGACAATCACTGGCTCGAGATCCACCTCGAGGGCACGGACTCGAACAGGGCCGCGATCGGGGCGGTGGTCGACGTGACGTGCGGCGGGGCGACCTTCAACCGGCAGGTCGAGGGTGGCAAGGGGACGACGAACCAGAACTCGCTCACGCTGCACTTCGGCCTGGGCGACTGCGCCCTCGCCGAGGCCGTCGAGATCTCGTGGCCCTCCGGGCTCGAAGAGACGTACGAGAACGTGGACGTGGACCAGCGGCTGGATCTCGTCGAGGGAGACACGCTGCCCCCCGCCGACGACGCAGAGGACGCCGAGGGCGTGCCCGAGCTCCCGCCCGATGCGGGCACGGACGACGGGCCATCGGACGGCGGGGGGAGCAAGGGCTGCAGCTGCTCGCTGGCCGGCTGAGACATGCGCGTGCGACGTCTTCTCGGCGCCGCGGTGACAGCCGCGCTCATTGCATCGCTCTCGTGCGGGCCGAGGAAGGGCACAGAGGAGCCGGGCGACGAGGACGGCTCGTTCGAGCCCGTCATGCCGCCGGCCGTCACGTTTTCCAACAACCTGGACATCGCCCTCGAGGTGCCCAGCGATCCCGGCAAGCTCCCGTCGCCGGAGGTCCTCTGGAGGACGGGATTCGCCGGAGCCCTGGGCATGGCGGGACATCTCGTCATCCACGCCAGCGAGCGCGAGGGGAGGGTGACGGCGCTGGACGTGCGCGACGGAAGCACTGCATGGGAAGCACAGGTTCCCCCGTGCCCCGTGTGCGCGTTCAGGCTCAGCCCACACTTCGACGGCGAGCGTGTGATCGTCAGCTCCGGGAGCCGCCTGGCGGCGCTGGACGTGCGCGACGGGTCGGAGAGCTGGTCGCTCGACCTCCAGGGCCTGCCCGACGGACCCGGAACCCTCCTCGAGGGAAGGGTGCTCGTCGTACGCACGCTCGAGCGCGTATCGGGCCCTGCCTGCGCGTCGGTGACCACGCGCATCCTGTTCGTGGAGACGTCATCGGGCTCCATCCTGTGGAGGCTGGAGTTCATGGGCCTCCTGGCGGAGTTCGCAGCGGCGGGAGGATTCCTGCACGTCTTCGTCTCCGAGAGCTGCGGCCCCGGGGAGCCGGATGCCTCGACGAGCAGCACCATGAGGGTCTACCGGCTTGCCGACCGCGAGATGATCGAGGAGATCGCCATCGACCCGCCCCTGTCTCCTCCGGTCGTGGCGGCCGGCCGGATCGTTCTGGAGACGGCGTCGGGACTCGTCGGCATCCTCCCCGGAACGACGGGGACGGAATGGAGGACGCAGGACGAGTCCTGTGCGTCGCAGTCGCTCGCCATCCACGAGCAGAAGCTGATCCTCATGTGCGCCGGCATGCTCCGCGTCCTCGATGCACAGAGCGGCGAGCTGCTCTACGAGGTGGATCTCGGCGACGTGCGGTTCCGGCAGGGGCTGAACGTCCTGCCCACCGTGGCCGTGACGGGGACGTACATCCTCGTACCCATGGAGCCCGATCCATTGCGCGGATACCTGGTCGCCTTCGATCTGGACTCGGGGAAGGTGCGAAGGCTGTTCCGCGGCTTCGGACCGGTCCTGCAGACGCTCGCCTGGGGAGGGACGGGGGTGCTGCTGCTTGGCGACGAGGTGATCGCGGTGGACGTCCTGGGCAAAGGGACCGCCGAGCGCGATCTCATCCCGGTGTCCGCCGCGGTGACGAAGCTGGTGCGCGACCTCGAGGAGGACGTTCCGTTCGTGCCGTGGAGCGCGGCGGCGGAAGAGGTGAGAAGGCTCGGCAAGGAGGCCGTGGAAACCCTCGTCACCCTGGCAGAGGAGGGCTCCCTCGTCGCGGCGCTCATCGTGGCCCGCGTCCTGGTGTCCTCGCCGGAGCCGGAGCGGGTTCCGGCGCTCGTCGGATTCCTGTCCATGCCCGTGCCGGGCAGCGACGGCAGCCTCGTCCCGGTCCACAGCCGCCTCGTCTACGAGACGATCCGGGCGCTCGGCGCGGCCGCCGATCCGAGAGCCACCGGCGCTCTGCTGGCCATCGTGGAGGATGAGGGCCAGGATCCCGTGATCAGGGCGGCCGGCTTCGCTGCCCTCGGATCGATCGCTGCTGCAGGGGACGAGAAGACCCGCGAGGCCATCGCCGGCTACAGATCGTCACGCGTGAAGGCTGCGGGGCATGGCTGGTCGCCGTGCCCGGTTCCTGCATCGCTCCTCGATCACGACGGCCCCTTCGCCGTGCCCCCGCCCGCCTGCCAGATGAGCGTAGACACGCCGTTCTCCTCGTCACGATCCGTCGCGACGCCTGACGGAAGCTGGCTCGCGTACGTCTCGCCCGCGCTGGGGGGACGCAACGACGTGTGGATCGCTCACCTCGACGACAGCAAGCTCGTGGGCCCCTGGTTCACGGGCCTGACCGTGCCCGGCCTCCTGGAGCTGCAGTTCCTCGACCTGGATGACGATGGAACCCTCACGCTGGAGAGCGTGGAGCGGGAGTGCGACGGCTGCTACGTGGACGATTCGGACCGGCCGGAGAGCGGGAAGCCCGACGAGACGCCGATCGATCCGGCCACACTGTCGAGGGACAGCGACAAGGACGGCTGGACCGACATCGTGGAGAAGAGGCTCGGTACGAACCCGACCCGGAAGGACACGGACAAGGACGGTCTCAAGGATCCCGAGGACCCTTCGCCCCTGGCATCGTCGAAGATGTCGAAGAACCTCACGGACAGGCAGGAGGTCCTGGACGCGGCCTTCTTCGCGCTTCTCGGCTTCGGGCAG
>JAFDER010000343.1 GCA_019310245.1 Deltaproteobacteria bacterium | reverse complement strand
TCGGTCTCGGACTGCGACATGACCGCCTCCCCTCCCGACTGCCCCGGGGTGTCGATCTTCGAGACCCAGGTGACGGACATCGTCAAGGCCACGGGAGCGCCCTCCCTCCAGCTCGCCATCTCGCACTCGGACTGGTCCCAGCTGCGCGTGGTTCTCACGGGTGCGGACGGCTCCTCGTCCGTGCTCTGGGACCGCGGCACGGGCATCCCGCCCGCGATACACTCGCTTTCCGTCATGTCGGGGGCGTGGATGACGGGCCGGTACCAGCTTCGAGTCGAGGATCACGTGGACGGGACCACGGGAAGCGTGACGAGCTGGACCGTGAGAGCGAACTAGGAAGAGCGATGTCGGACGTCCCCGAGGACTTCAGGTTCCTGCCAGACGACGAGGAGGGGACCGTCTTCAGGCCCGGAGACGCCTTCAGCTCGCCGGCCGAGTACCGTCTCGAGCGGCTGCTCGGCTCCGGCGGCATGGGCGAGGTGTGGCAGGCGCAGCGGCTGAGCGCCGGCGGCCACCGTCAGGACGTGGCCATCAAGTTCCTCACCCTGCCGGACGCCGAGTGGGAGGCGGACCTGGCCGAGGAGGCTTTGCGCATCTCCAGGCTCAGGCACGACAACATCGTCGGGTTCGTGGATTCGGGCGTCACGGACGCGGGTGCCTTCTTCATCGCCATGGAGTTCGTGCGCGGCCTGGATCTCGACGGGCTGCTCGATCTCCACGGGCTCACCCCCGCCCGCGTGGCGCGCGGCGAGGGCGTGTGGAGGACTCCCTGCCCGATGGTTGGCTTCATCCTGTTCATGGTCGGCCGCGCCCTGCACCATGCGCACACGCGCCAGTTCGGCAGCGGGAACGTGGGACTCGTGCACCGCGACATCTCGCCGGGCAACGTGCTCATCGAGGAGGAGAACGGGTTCGTCAAGCTCACGGACTTCGGCGTGGCCGCCACCGTGGATGCGGCGTCGGGCGGCGATGCAGGGTTCACGGGCAAGATCCCCTATGCGGCCCCGGAGGTCCTCTACGACGAAGGCATGGACCACAGGGCGGACATCTACTCCCTGGGGCTGGTGGCCTACGAGCTCATGACCGGGCTCAATCCCAACCGGGCCCTCACGCCGGTCGCGAACCACATGGCCCAGCTCTCGCACGTCCTGATGAGCCTGGAGCAGCGCATCGTGCCACCCCACGATGTCGTGGAGGGCGTCGATGAGGTACTGAGCCGGATCGTGCTCAGGATGATCGACCGCGATCCGGACGCGCGCTACCCGACGGTCGACGATCTCATGCTGGATCTGCGCACCTTCCTGTTCTCGGGGGGGATCGGTCCCACGACGGGAAGCTTCCGCGACTACATCAAGCTGATGAAGGATCCCTCCTCCACGGTCGACAGCATGATGCGTAGCTCGCTCGTCTTCCTGTGCACCGACGGGGAGGCGGATCCCGCCGTGAGGCAGGCCTGGAAGCTCACGCCCTCCGCCAGTGAGAGGCTTCAGGCCGGGCAGAACCCGGCGCGTGTCGACTGAACAGGAGAGGTGGATGCAGAAGCTTGCGATCGTTCTGGCCGGCTCGCTGCTGGCGTTCTCCTGCGACCCGGGCGGCACGAAGGTTGACGCGCATGCGGAGCCGCAGCCCGACGTGGACGGGGTCCACGGGTGCGCGGCGCCCGGGGACTGCGCCGTGGGCGTGAACTACCGGGACCTGTCCGCCTGCGCCCAGCCCGGGGCCTACAGCGCCTCCCACGTGGAGGCCGAGGAGTGCATCACGGGTCTCGGCGAGGTGCCGGGCACTTCCTGCGAGGAGTGTGCCGTGACCTCCGATTCCGGCAGGGGTGGAAGGCTGCCTCCGGGCAGGTGGTGGGTGCTCGCGTGCACGGACTCGGTCTGCGTGGCCTCCGAGGAGCCGTGCACGCCGGCCGAGTGCCCCGAGGGGGAGGCCTGCACCACGTCTCTCGACTGCTTCCTCACGTTTCACTGCCTGGAGGGCACGTGCACGAGCGGCTGCGACACCGGCTTCGACTGCCGCACGAGCGAGGTGTGCGTGAGGGAGCCTCCCGACGCCGCGTTCGGCCGGTGCGTGTTCAGCGGGTGATCAGGGGCAGGTGACCGCGACGAACGCGGCGTCCATGTACCACGGGTTGGACGTGGTGACCGACTGGTCCTCCTCCTCCATCCAGATGACGCCGAATGCCGAGCCGCTCCACGAGACGGCGGGATGGATGGACCGGTCGGGCGTGTCGCTGACCGGGTCGTCGCCCGCGGTCTTCGTGCCGTCGGGGGAGAGGATCGCCAGCCAGATGTCGGCGTTTCCGGAGCGGTTGTCACGCCAGACGATCCCGTAGCTCGACCCGGTCCACACGATGTCCGGGTTGGCGGAGACGTTCGAATCGTTGGTCACCTGCACCATCGAGCCCACGAGTGCGCCCGTGGGGTCCAGGCGCATGAAGCCGATCTCGGAGTTCACCCACCCGTCGTCCTGCCACACGACGGCGTACTCGGAGCCGGACCACGTGATCACGGGGTGCAGGCTCTGGCCCGTGAAGGTGGTGAGGCGGACGTCCGACCCGATCTTCGAGCCGCCTTCACCCACCCGTGCGAAGTAGATCTCCTTGTCCCCCGCGTCGCGGTTGTCCTCCCACACGATCCCGTACTCGCTCCCGCTCCACGCGATCGACGGGACCCGCGACATCCCGGCCGTGCTCGTGACGCGCGTTGCCGAACCGACGGGAGACATGCTCTCGGAGACGCGCTTGAAGTAGATCTCGAAGCCCCCGTTGCGGTCGTCCTGCCAGACGACCCCGAACTCGCTTCCGCTGAACGTTGCGGCGGGGTACTTCTGCCTGGAGGTGGCGGAGTCGATCCGCGTATCCGTGCCGGTGGGGTTGCCCGAGGCGTCGGTGAGGTGGCCGTAGACGATGTCCGTGTTCCGGTTCGAGCGGCCGTCCTCGAAGAAGACGCCCATCGTCGAGCCGGTCCACGCCGCCTGAGGCCACGTGTTCCACCACGTGGCGGCCGTGTCGTTGATGTTCACCGCGGCCGATGCCGGGGTGCCGTCCGGATCCAGCACCCGCGTGAAGTCGTCGTCCACGCCGGCACGCCACGCACGGATCCACTGGTCGTAGACGGCGAGCCACTGCGTTGCGTTCCAGACCACGTCCACGCCGTTGTACAGGCGGCGCGTGGTGTCCGAGACGAGCTGGAGCGTGCCCGGCGTACACGAGGGCGTGCTGCCCGCGTCCCACACGGGATCCACGTTGGGAAGGTAGAGCTTGATGCGGAACCACGAGTCGGAGAGGCCCGGCGGGTTGCCGTCCCAGAGCCACGTGACGCCGAGCCGCGCCAGCTCGTCGGGCTGGTAGAGCCATGCGCCGTCGCCCACCTCCTCGGCGAACCTGGCCGGTCCCCAGCCAGAGTCGTCGAAGGACTGATCGCACCACGTGACCTGGGGCGACTCGCCCGAGGTGGGGAAGTACCGCCACCGCGTCGCGTCGGGCTCCGTGGCGCGGTCGCCCTCCGTGAAGTACTCGGTCCCGGCCACCTCGATCCACATGCCGAAGGCGGCCGTGACGCCCGAGATGTCCCAGCCGTTGACGCCCACCGAGTTGAGGCCGCTCTCCATGATGAGCTCGTAGTAGTCGCTCTCGCGGTGGCTCGTGCCCGAGCCCAGGGCCGCTCCGTTGACGCAGATGTCGTACGCGTCGTCCACGGCGATGAGTATCTTGGCGAGGAACTCACGCCTCGAGTCGCAGTCGTAGTCGATGCCCTCGATGTGCGTGGTGGCGCCCGGAAAGATCTCGTCGTTCGTGTCGTCGCAGTCGCCGTCCCATTCGCTGAAGCCGTCGCCGTCGTCGTCCGTGAGGAACGGATCCACGGGAAGTTCCTCCTCCTCGGGATCCGCCGAGGCGTCCTCCTCCACGTCCTCGTCCGCAGGGTCCTCCACGGCGTCCGGCTCGGAGGCCGCGTCATCCGGCGCGTCCGTGGCGCCGTCGCTCGTTGCCTCGGTGGCAACGTCATCCGACGGATCGTCCGCCGCGTCTGCATCACCGCGCTGGCTCGTCTTCGAGCAGGCGGAGGCGAGCAGGGCGCCGAGTGAGGCGAGGATGAGAGCTCTCTTCCAGTTCCCGCGCATCGCGTCCTCCTATCCCAGCTCCGGCGGGAGCGCCGGTACGATGATGATCACCTCGCGCTCGTCGAGGTCCGTGACCCCGTCGCCGCGCACGACGATGGTGGCGCGGAACACCCGAGCCATCAGGTCGCCCTCGTAGCAGGCCGTCCCGGTGTCCACGTGGTTGCGGAACCTGACCATGAAC
>JAFDER010000342.1 GCA_019310245.1 Deltaproteobacteria bacterium | reverse complement strand
CGTCGCCGCGCACCACGATGGTGGCGCGGAACACCCGTGCCAGCAGGTCGCCCTCGTAGCAGGCCGTCCCGGTGTCCACGTGGTTGCGGAACCTGACCATGAACGTGATGGAGGTTCCCGGCATCACGTCGTAGAACGTGGTGGTGTCGATGCGGCTCACCGCCTCCTCGGCCGTGAAGCCCGGCGGCGGGAACCATCCCTCCTGCGGGCTGCGCGCCTTGATGAAGCAGGCGGCGTCCACCTCCTCGATGTCCGTGTACCCGTCGGGGTGATCCAGCACGTACGTGTCCGTGTCGAACGCCACGCGCGTGGCCAGCGTCTCGACCGCATCGACCACGATGGTGTCCAGGTACTCGCCGTCCGTTCCGATGTCGAACACGAGAGGGTCGCCCGCATCGTCCACCGTGCCCGTGACGAGCGCCGTGCGCTCCATGTCGAAGCGGGCGTACGTCAGGCCGTAGGGCTCGGAGTCCAGGCCGATGACCTTGGCGTGCAGCAGGTTCAGCTCGTTGATGGCCTCCGTCCAGGTGTGCGGGACCGGGGTGAGCGAGGAGTAGTCGGAGCCCACGCCCGCGAGCGGACCGTTGTGCATGGGCGCGTCCGTGATGAGCACGATGATGGGCAGGGCGCCGGGGCGGAAGCAGGGGGCGCCCAGGCCGTCGGGGCACGCGTGGGGATCGATCCAGGACCCCAGACCCGTGCCGGTGACCGTCTGGTAGAGCGCCTCCACGTGGCTCTCGGCCAGGTCCCCGCCGTCCGAGCGCGGCAGGGCCTCCACCGCGGCCTGCGCGGTGGGCACGTCCAGCGTCATGATCTGCAGGAGGTCGAAGGCCAGGTCGGAGCCCGTGCCGTACGGGCTCTGGGCGAAGTCCGCGAACTGCCCCACGCCGAACGCCGCGTCGGTGATGCGCGTGCGGATCTCCGGGATGATGTACGTGGAGAGCCGGGCGATGACCTGGTCGATCTCCGCGTACATGGACCCGGTGGTGTCGACGAGGAAGAAGATGTCCGCCACCTGGATGTCCGTGCCGAAGTCCAGGTCGCGGTTCTCGGTCGGGTCGTGCGGAGGCAGGATCACGTAGTAGTCGTCCGCGGGAATGCCCGACGTGTCGTCGAGCGGATCGGCCTCGGGGTGCGCCCACTCGGCCAGGTCGTCGAACCCGTCCCCGTCCGTGTCCGGATCGAGGTGATCCGTGCCGGCCTCGATCTCCTGGGCGTCGGAGAGACCGTCGCCGTCGCTGTCGATGTCGAGGAAGTCGGGCAGGCTGTCGCCGTCCGTGTTGCGGGGCGGTGTGGCCGGGTCGCCGTCACCTGCCTCCTCGAGATCGCTCAGGCCGTCGCCGTCGCTGTCATCGTCGCGAAAGGCGGGGATCCCGTCCTCGTCCGGGTCGTGGAGTCGCTCGTACCTGTCCAGGATCGTGTCCCCGTCCGAGTCCGGATCGTGGTAGTCCGGCACGGTGTCCCCGTCCGTGTCCGCGGGGTCCAGCGGGTCGGTGATCTCGTCCTCGTCGAGGATCGTGTCGCCGTCGTCGTCCGTGTCCGCGAAATCCAGCACGCCGTCATCGTCCACGTCGCCCGTGGTCTCGTTGCGGTCAGCCATTCCGTTGCCGTCGCTGTCCAGGTCCACGAAGTCCGGCATGGTGTCGCCGTCCGAGTCCACGGGTGGGGTCCAGCAGTCGTCGTCGCCCGCCTCCAGCGCGTCCGGGATCGTGTCGCCGTCCGAGTCCGCGTCATGGTGGTTGGGCGTGCCGTCGCCGTCGAAGTCGGCGTCGTAGCTGGTCTCGTCCTCGTTCGTGATGGTGTCCCGGTCGGGGTCGATCGCCTCTGGGCAGGGCAGCACCACGTCCGTCTCCCCGTCCGTGGACGTGTCCGGCGGGTCACTCGACTTCTTCGAGCAACCCTGCAGCGTCAGGATCGCAGCCGCGGCTGCCATGAGTGTCAGGTGCCGTATCATGGTCTGCCTCCTCTTCAGGAGACAGTATATCTCTGATCGGGTGGGGAAACGAGTCGAGCTTCGATGCTCACCTGTATTTCCAGGGCAGCTTGTACTTGAACGTGATCTTCGCGGCCTCGTCGATGACGAGCAGCTTGATGAACCGCCTGAGCTTGCCCTGCTCGGGCACGGACATCTTCACGGGCAGGACGCCCTTGGACATGGACTGGGCCGGTGCGATGGACTGCGCGAGCTGGTCCATGATCATCTCGTTGCGCATGTCCACGTTCATCTGCACCTGCGCCTCCTCGATGATGGCGTAGGCGTCGTCGGGCACGGCCTGGGAGACGTGCTTGAACGCCCCGTCCCACTCGTCCACGTTGCCGTCGAACTTCTTGTACTTGTACTTGTCCGGCAGGAACAGGCTCCACTGCAGGTGCGTGATGGGAAGATCCACGGTGCAGAGCGTGATCCCGCCCTTGCCCTTGATGCCCAGGGGCTTTGCCCTGGTGAGGTAGATGAGCTCCACGGGGAAGTTCTCGCTCGACATGCCGGGAGTGCTCTTCGCGAGCGGGATGAGGATGCGTCCCTCGTCGTCCTGGCCCGGCTTGACGGGCTTGCCCGCCACGAACGAGCTCCAGACCTCGGAGTCCTCCGGGAGCTTCGCCTTGAGGAACTGCTTCATGTTGTTGCGCATCGAGAGCACCACGCGCGTGAGCACCTTGCCGTCGGCCGTGACGAGGGTCGTGAAGTCGGCCACGTCGACGGTGGCCACGAGGATGGGCACGTCGGCGTGCTTCTTGACGTCGAGCACGAGGGAGTAGGGGTGCTTGAGGTACTTGAACGCGAGGAGCACGGGGTGCTGGGCAGTGTACGTGATCGAGGAGGGCAGCTCTGCCGCGTCGATCTGCGCCATGCCCGACATCTTCTCCAGGTTCACCTCGACGTTGGTGAGCACCTCCACCCCGTAGGTGCCCTTCTCGCGCTCCACGTCGAGGAGCCTGAGGCGGGGCACCTCGACCACGGCGCTCGTCTTGCCCATGCTCATGTCGTAGGCGATGCTCAGCGTGTAGCCGTTCTTGACCTTGTAGTTGAGGAAGGCATGCAGGACCTTTCCCGAGTCCGTGTCGCGCACCTCCCAGCTCGCCAGGTCGGAGCCCGTCACGTCGATGATCGAGATGTCCTCGGGCACGAGGATCTTGAGCTCCTGGATGCCGGACTGCAGGATCGAGTAGTCCACCCAGGCATGACCCCTGACGAGGCCCTCGCCCACCCTGATCAGCGTGTTGACCTCGCCGTAGACCTTGGGCGGAAGCTCCTTCTTCTCCGAGTCCGGGATCTGGACCTCCTGCCACCACTTGAGGTTGAACGAGCCGCTCCCGAACAGGCTGGCCGTCAGCTTCACCTTCCCGTCCTGGGTCTCCTGCGTGTCGATGATCCCGGGCTCCACCTTCACCTTCAGGCCCTTGCCCGCGATGGTGCACTCGAGCCGCGCGCTCACGGCCTCGGGTCCGTCGATCCACAGGGTCTTCATGCCGTGCTCCGAGCCGACCGATCGCGAGAGCTTCATCGCCACCTCGAAGCTCGCCGGCCCCTGGACCACCGCGCTCACCTGGCCGTAGCTCTGCGAGAGCGAGACCTTCGCGCCGCTCGCCTTGAAGCTCTCCACGGCCACGTCGCCCGACAGGAGCCTGACCGTGGTCCAGCCCTCGCGCATCACGCGCACCGAGAATGTGGCGTCCACCGCGGCCACCTCGCCCTTCCCGTCCACCCTGCACGCGTAGACGGCCTCTTCCACGGCGAAGTCCACGGGCGGATGCTCCGGCGCCTTGTCCTTCTTCAGGGCCTCGAGGATCTTCGCGAACTCCACCCAGGGCATCTTGACCTCCCCGCCCGCCAGGGGCGGGATCTCGATCCCCGGCCCGGGTCCGGGCGGGCCGGGGGACCACTGCTTCGAGCCCTTGCCTCCCGCTCCGGCAGGCTGGGATGCGAGGAGAAGGGCTGCTGCGACCGGGATTGCCATCATCGTCTTGTTCATGTTGACCTCCGTAGCAAGCAGTCTTTCCACTCGATTTCGGGGGCGTCAAGGACCCTGGCCGTATATTGCCTGTTGACGCACCGGCCTCTCGCGCTACGTTCGATCTGACGTGTCCGGCATGAAGACAGCGGTTCCGGCCGTGGTCGCCGGTCTCCTGGCCCTGGCCCTGCTGTGCGCTGCCCGGAGCGGGGTGGATAGAGCTCGTCGCCCTGGCGGCCTATGCCTCGCTCGTGGCCCGCGGGATGATGGACCCGGCCCGGTCGCCCCGCGTGAGGGTCTGGATCTGGAGGCTCTTCTCGCTCGTGTTCTTCGGCCAGCTCGGCCTGGGCCTGCTGGGATTCGAGACGTTCCTCATGACCGGGGAGGTCCACCTGCCCGTGCCGGCGCTCATCCTGGCCGGCCCCGCGTTCCGGGGCGGCGGCCTGTTCATGATCGTCCTGTTCGGCGTCACGGTCGTGCTCGTGGGGCCGGCCTGGTGCAGCCACCTGTGCTACATCGGCGCGTGGGACGACGCCGCCTCCCGGCTGCGGAGGAAGCCGGGGCGCATGCCCGCCTGGCGGCGTGGGATGCACGTGGCCCTGCTCGCCGCGGTCCTCCTCGCGGCCCTGGGCATGAGGCTGGCCGGCGTCCCGGGCGCTGCCGCGGCGGCCGCGGCGGGCGTCTTCGGCCTCGCCGGCGTGGGGATCATGATCCTGTGGTCGCGAAGGATGGGCGTCATGGTGCACTGCACGGCCTGGTGCCCCGTGGGCGTGGCCGCCACGTGGCTCGGGCGCATCTCGCCCTTCCGCGTGGCCATCGACGAGGGGTGCACGAGGTGCGGCAA
>JAFDER010000341.1 GCA_019310245.1 Deltaproteobacteria bacterium | reverse complement strand
GTTGTCGTTGTGCGTCACCCACAGGTCCAGGAAGCCGTCGCGGTCGAAGTCCACGAAGGTCGCTCCCAGCGGCTTGCTCTGGATGGTCTCGAACCGGGCGTGGCTCTCCGCGGGTCCCAGGCTGTAGGTGCCGTCGCCGTTGTTGAGCATCAGCTCCGACGTGTCACCCTCCGTCGTCAGCTTTCCGGCGCCCACGAACACGTCGAGGTCTCCGTCGTTGTCCACGTCGCCCGAGGCGATGATGTCGCCCATTCGTCCCACGTCGGGATTGGAGTCGGTCCTGGAGGCGAGCAGGCCCGAGGCCTGCGTGACGTCCTCGAGCGAGCCCTCTCCGGTGTTGCGAAGGAGCCAGCGCCGGCGCTCCTCCTCGACCCGGAAGTTGTCCGGACCGGCGCCATTTCGCACAAGCACGTCGGGCCAGCCGTCGCCGTCGATGTCCACGACGTTGATGCTGGTGCCCACCACGCCGATGAGCCCCCACTCCATGGTGACGTCCTGGAAGGCCGTCGTGCCCGTGGTCCAGCGGGTGCCCGCGTTGCACGTGGGCGTGAACTCGGGCACGTCGGTGTCCTCGATGATGTCGTCGCCGTCGTCGATGACGTCGTCGGCGTCCTCGCCGTCGTCCATGACGTCGGCCTCGGCGTCCTCGTTCCCGTTGTTCTTGTTCCCACAGCCGAGCGCGAGGGCGATGACGGCAAGGGATGCCAGGATCCTGCTCATGTTCTCCTCCAGGCCTTGGCATAGTGATACCATGTTTTTCAGGATTCGGCCCACCGGTCTTGTCGTTGCGGGGGCCGGAAGGTTCTCCTACACTGTGGATATGTGGTTCATCGTGATGGGGGTCACGTTCCTGCTCGCGGCCTGTGGGGGCAAGGGAGGCAACGGGACCGACGCGGAGACGGAGCCGGAGGCCGCCCTGGACGCCGCGGACGCGGTGCACGAGCCGGAGTGCAGCCTGGACGACGAGTGCGCGGACACCCTGTACTGCAACGGTGTGGAGAGGTGCCTGGAGGGCGTGTGCATGGACGGCGATCCCGTTGTGTGCGACGACGAGGACGTCTGCACCGAGGACTCTTGCTCGGAGGACGAGGAGCGGTGCGAGTACGAGCCGCTGGATGCGGACGAGGACGGGTACGCCGCCGAGACGGGCGTGGGCGGCATCCCGTGCGGCGGCACGGACTGCGATGATTCCGATCCGGACGTGAACCCCGGCGCACGGCTGGACTGCCTCGCGGCTCCGGACGTGAACATGAACTGCAATGACATCCCCGACTGGGAGGAGGTCGTGCTCACTCCTGTGGGAACCGACGTGCGTGTGACCGATCACATCCAGGACACAACGCAACCGGTGATCGCATGGAGCGGCTCGGAGTACGGGGCCGCCTGGACGGACGACAGGCACGGCGGCTCGGAGATCTACTTCACGAGACTGGACACGGCCGGCACCATCGTGGGTTCCGAGCTGAGGGTCACGGATGCGACCGACTCGTCCGCCGTCCCGCGGATCAGCTGGACGGGCTCGCAGTACGGCATCGCCTGGCACCGCGGGGTGATCGCGGACACCGAGATCTACTTCGCGAGGGTCGGGGCGGATGGTGCGATGATCGGCACGGAACTCAGGGTGACGACAGCTGTCAGGCTGTCGAGCTATGCCGACATCGCCTGGACGGGATCTGCCTGGGGTCTCGTCTGGCAGGACAGCCGGAGGCCTCTCGGGGGTGAGGACGTCTACTTCCAGCACGTGGGCGGGGATGGTGCGCTCGTGGGAGGCAACGTGCAGGTCATCAGGCTGAACGCTGCTCTGAGCTTTCCCAGGATGACGTGGTCGGGTTCCGAGTTCGCGATCGCGTGGGCGGACAATCCCGAGGGCAACTTCGAGGTCTACTTCGCGAGGCTGGATGGGACCGGCTCGATGGTCGGTTCTGAGCTGAGGCTGACGAGCGCCGCGGAGAATTCCGGGACGGCTTCCATCGTGTGGACGGGGTCCGAGTACGCGATCGCCTGGGTGGACGCCCGCGACGGCAACAACGAGATCTACCTGGCCAGGGTCTCGGCCTCCGGCACGAAGCTCACGTCCGACATCCGGATCACCGACTTCCTGCTCAGCTCGGATTCACCGTATCTCGAGTGGACGGGACGGGACTTCGGGCTGGCCTTCGCGGATCACCGCGACGAGACGCAGATCTGGTTCGTCAGGATCGCGGTGGATGGAACCATGCGGAACGACGAGGTCAAGATCACGACGGATCCCGCGACCTCGCTTCTTCCATGTCTCGCCTGGAACGGATCGGAGTTCGGGTTGACGTGGGGCGATTTCCGGCACGACCCGTTGCGTGCCCAGGTCTACTTCAATGCGCTCGAATGCCCCTGACCCCTAGTAGAACGTCAGGGTCATGGTCTGGTCGGGGTTCGAGGTGCATGTCGCGGTGTTGACCCCGCCCCAGTTCAGGTTGCCGATGCAGGGGCGGATGAGGTAGCCGGGGTTCGGGCAGTTCGAGCCGCTGCACAGGGACGGGGGATCGAGCCAGAGCTCGCCGCTGTAGCGGTTGCAGATGGTCCAGTTGTGTCCGTCGCAGCTCCACTCCGCCCGCAGGTCGGTGGTGATGGCCGTGGCAAGCTCGGCGACCATGGTGGGATCGGTGCACGTGATGCCCGTGGTGTCGAATGTGCCCGAGATCGTCACGCTCGTGCATCCCGTGACGTCGAGCGATGCCCGCCACGTGTCCCACGAGGTGCACTGCGCCGGCGATGACGAGCCGTTCACGAACGCTTCCGACCAGGGCAGGGCGCGGCAGGTCCTGAACTCGCACGTGCCGAAGTAGCAGACCTCGTCCGTGGGGCACACGGTGCCGCAGGAGCCGCAGTTGGACGTGTCGCGCAGCAGGTTCGCCTCGCAGCCCGTGGTGAGGTCCACGTCGCAGTCGTCGTAGTCCGCTTCGCAGATGAGGCCGCATGCACCAGTGGCGCAGTACGCCGAGGCGTTCGTCTCGTCGCATACGGTGCCGCACGTGCCGCAGTTCTCGGGATCGTCGTCGAGGTTCGTGCAGATGCCGCTGCAGTCCGTGAGCGGCGAGACGCACATGAACTCGCAGCCACCCGCGTTGCACACCTCGGCGATGTCGCACACGGTGTCGCACGCGCCGCAGTTGAGCCGATCCGACTGCAGGTCACGGCAGGTGCCCGAGCAGTCGGTGAAGCCCGACGTGCAGGCGAGGATGCATGCGCCCCCGTTACAGACCTCGTCCGAGGCACACCGGCTCGCGCACGAGCCGCAGTTCTCGGGGTCGCGCTGGAGATCGCGGCAGGCCCCGGAGCACAGCGTCAGGCCCGCGAGGCAGGAGTTCGTGCACGCGCCGCCCTCGCACACCTGCCCCGATGCGCAGGCCGCGCCGCAGGCGCCGCAGTTCATGTGGTCGGTGTCCGTGTCCACGCACGAGCCCGAGCAGTCGATGTACGGCGTGGGGCAGGTGAACGAGCACGTGCCGGCCATGCAGACCTCTCCGGCCGGGCAGGCGCTGTCGCACGTGCCGCAGTTCGAGGGATCGTTCTGCAGGTTCTTGCAGAAACCCGCGCAGGCCGTGTAGCCGTCCGGGCACTCGGGAGCGCAGGTCCCGTCGATGCACCGGTAGCCCGCGGCGCAGGTGAGGGCGCACGTGCCGCAGTTGTAGTCGTCGGTCATGAGATCGCGGCACACGCCCGCGCAGTCCGTCATGCCCTCGGGGCACGAGAGCACGCACGCGCCCTGATTGCAGACGTGGCCCGACGAGCAGGCGTTGCCGTAGGCGCCGCAGTTGTCCGGGTCGCTCGCGAGGTCGAGGCAGGTGCCGCCGGCGTTGAAGTACTCATCCGGGCACTCCCCGCTGCCCGCGCAGCCGAGAATGAACGTGACGGAGACGAACATGAAAGAACTCTTCATATGATTGAGCATGATCAGAGCGTACGGTGGGGTTCGCCGAGGGTCAAGGAACGAGAAATGGGCGTCGGGCCCTTCGACAGGCTCAGGGACCCGGATCGTCGGGCCCTTCGACAGGCTCAGGGCTCCGGATCGTCTACTTGCAGGGCTTTGCTCCGGGGTTGTACTCGCAGAACTTCTCGGTGATGGCCTCGGGCGTGTACGGCGTGTGGTCGACGTGCTTGTTGTTCCACAGGAAGGTCGGGCTCTTGTGGATGCCCATCTTCCACACGAGGTCGGCGTTCTTCTGCAGGAGCTTGATTCCCTTCTTGCCCGTCGTGCACTTCTCGATCTTCATGGGGACCATCCCCGCGTCCTTCGCGCAGGCCTCCCAGTCTCCCTTCTCGCTCTCGCAGGC
>JAFDER010000340.1 GCA_019310245.1 Deltaproteobacteria bacterium | reverse complement strand
ATCGTCTACCACGAGCCCGCCGAGGCCGACGGTGCCTACACCCGGATGAAGAGGTGCAGGTTCCTGGAGCTGTGGCCGCTGGGCTCCGGCGAGCGCAGGACCGTGATCCGGCTCCGGCTCGAGCCCGGAGAGCTGCGCGACGTGGAGGAGCAGACCGGGATCACGGACGCCGACTTCGTGCAGCACGTCATCGCGCTCGGGCAGACCGTGCCGGCCGGGTTCACGATCCTGGTGCAGAAGCCCTTCGTGGTCATCGGCGACGAGCCCGCGGACGCGGTGCGCGAGCACGCGCGCACGACCATCAAGTGGACCGTGGAGCACCTGCGGCGCGATTTCTTCGACAAGGACCCGGACCGGATCCTGGACGTCTGGCTGTTCGGTGACGAGGCCAGCTACGAGAAGCACGCGCTCGAGATCTTCGGCGACACGCCAAGCACGCCCTTCGGCTACTACTCGGACGAGCACGACGCCCTGATCATGAACATCGCCACCGGCGGTGGGACGCTCGTGCACGAGATCGTCCACCCCTACATGGAAGCCAACTTCCCGGCATGCCCGCCCTGGCTCAACGAGGGTCTGGGCTCGCTCTACGAGGCCTGCACGGACGAGGGTGGCTACATGCACGGACTGGTGAACTGGCGCCTGCCCGGCCTGCAAGAGGACATCGAGGCCGGCGCGCTGCCCGGCTTCGAGGAGCTTTTGGCCATGGACGAGGCCTCGTTCTACGGCCCGGGCAGCGGCACCCACTACGCCCAGGCGCGCTACCTGTGCCAGTATCTCGAGGAGCAGACCCTTCTGCGCAGGTTCTACAGGGAGTTCCACGCTGCCGCAGACGGGGATCCCACCGGCTACGAGACCCTCCGGGTGGTGCTCGACGAGAAGGACATGAAGGCGTTCCAGGAAAGGTGGGAGGAGTGGGTGCTCGGCCTCGAGTTCGAGTGAGCGGCAGGATCCGCGGCTCTCACCACCAGCGGCCGCGCTGCTGGTACGTCTTGATGAACAGCTCGATGGAGCGGTCGTAGGAGCGCTCCACGTCGTCCGGGAACATGCAGGCGGGCATCTGGCCCATCTGCCAGTGATACGTCAGGCAGTCGCAGCACTTGCCCTTGCGGCTGCACGGCTCGTAGCTGCAGTTGCACCGCTTCATGTTCCTGTCGGTGTCGCACTTGGTCATGGGCCGGTCTCCTCGCTGTGCGGCTCGAGGCCGTAGCGCTGTTGCAGCTCGCGCTGCAGGTCCTCCCAGTGGATGGCACCCATGTGGCCCTTGTCACCGATGAAGATGATCGGTGTTCCGACCTGGCCCTGCTGCACGAAGGTGGTCTGCTTGGCCTTCTGGATGTCCGCCTCGACCTCATCGAGGCTGGTCGGATCCGTCATGCACCGCTCGAACGCATCCACGTCGAGTCCCAGCCCCGAGGCGATCCGCTCGTAGGGGACCCTCCCGATCTGCTTCTGGTGCGTGAACAGGTAGTCGTTGTAGTCCCAGAACCTGCCCTGCCGCTGGGCGCACACCGTGGCGCGCGCGGCATCGCATGCGTTGTCGTGGAACGGCCGGGGCAGGAGGTCGTTGCAGGCCATGTCGAGGGGGAAGTTGACGTGGATGAGGACCACGTCCTCCGGGTAGGTCTCCACGGCCTTTCGCAGCGCGAAGTGCGTCATCCCGCAGAACGGGCACTCGTAGTCGCTGTACTCGACGATCTTGATCCTCGCGTCCGGGTTCCCGTACGTGGAGGGCGCCGTGCACAGCTTCCCGCTGGCCGTTTCGGGGCAGGATCCCGTGTCGTAGATCCTGGGGTAGATCACGTATCCGGCCACGATCATGACGATCGGCACGGCGAACGCCGCGAGGGCGGGGCGGGGGATGAAGCCGCGCACGTCCGTCCTGAACATGGACCCGATGTCCCTGTGCCTGCGCACGAGGTGGAAGGTCAGCGTGATCGTGATCAGGAGGTTGAGGACGTAGATCACCATGCAGAAGGGGCAGAGGCTGCGGATCAGGTAATGGGAGATGTACAGGAGCACTGACGAGGACGCGATGCCCGCCGCGGCCATCACGATGAGCACGGCCCAGCCCCTCACGCCTCCGGGCCTGTCGCGGCGGCTGTCGACGAGGGCCAGCCCGGCCATGATCAGGTACAGGACGTGGACCGTGATGCCCCAGTACGACACGGGCAGGCCCATGAACACGGAGTAGGGGCTGAGGGCCACCACCTCGCCGACACTTCCCGGTCCTCTCGATGCCCCATACTGTTAGTCCGGGATTATGGGGTGCGTCAAGGAGGGGTCACGGTCCGTAGACCGCGGCGCGCAGGAAGCCCGTGTGTGCGCCGGACGCCGTCAGGCCTGGCCCGCCAGCGTAGAGCGAGGCCACGGTCATCGTGACCGTGGCTAGCACGTCGCCGGCCTCGGGCCCCAGGAAGCAGGCGATCCGGTTGCCCTCGCGCAGTGCATAGAGCCGGTAGGTCGCGCCGGGATCGAACGTGAGCCCGGTCGGCTGTTCCCGGAGGACCTCGCCCAGCGTGCACGGCCCGGAGGAGCACCCGGCCTCCATGATGCGCAGCTGCAGGTGGACCTCCGGGCCCGCGGCCGGATCCACCGCCGCGACGCAGGCGTGCCACTGCTCGAGCATCACCCGGCTCGCGTCCAGCTCGCCGGCGACGATGACGCCCGCCCACCAGGGATCGTCCGATCCGGACCCCTCCATCTGCAGCTCGGTTTCGATGGCGAACCGGGTGCCGGCGAGGGCCGTGATCGCGTCGGGCACGATGGCGTGCAGGATCGTGACGGGGGTGGCGCGCAGCTCGCCGGAGACGAAGTCCCAGCCCGAGTAGTCGAGGATCCGCCAGCCCATGAGGTCGTCCCTCAGCCTGTCGAAGAACAGGATGTTCGAGAAGGTCCCTTCCTCCCCGGGAGCCTCGCAGACATCTCCGATGTCGTCGCCGTCGCCGTTGTCCTGCCCGGGATTCGCCACCGAGGGGCAGTTGTCGCACTCGTCCACGATCTGCCACGGAGCCGAGGGGTAGACATCGCCGTCCTCATTCGTCCCCGACCTTTCGCCGAAGCACAGGTCGATCGCGTCGTCGATCCCGTCCTCGTCCTCGTCCCGGCCCGCCGCGTCGGGATCGCAGGCGTTGCCGGTGCCGTCCCCGTCGAAATCGGCCTGGGATCTGTTCGGCGTCGTGGGGCAGTTGTCGGGCTGGTCGTCGGGGATGGTGTCTCCGTCCGTGTCCACCTCGGCGGAGCCGTCCCAGCCGTGCCGGCGCTCGCCCTGGACCTTGAGGAGGCAGCCGGCCAGCAAGGCCGCGGCCAGGAGGCACAGGGCAGATCTGTGAACAGCGAGGTCCACTCGTCACGAACCTATCGCAGGCCCCCCTGGTTTCTCAAGTAAATGCCTTCTAGTCGTCGGGCGTGTCGGCGGAGTCGACGCCCGAGGGCGTGATCGTGACCTCGAGGGTGTAGGCCCCGTAGGCCCATGTGCCATAGCCGTCCACGATGAGGATGTAGTCGCCCGCAGCCAGGCCGGTCAGGTCCAGGCTGGAGCGGACTCCGTCGTAGCTGTCGTCGTCGCAGGCGATCTCGCTGCTGGGATCGTCGCAGATGGTGCGCAGGTGCATCACGGTGTCCCAGGTGGCGCTCGTGATCTCCGCCAGGACGTCGGACGTCTCGCTGAGGCTCAGCAGGTACGGCACGTCCGAACCCAGGGCCCTGCCTCCGCAGGTGGTGGTGAAGTCCTCGGGCAGGCCCGTGGTGTCGCCCGTGAAGGTGCCCGAGGAGGAGATCGTCGTCATTCCCCCGCAGGCCGTGGTGGGCGCCGAGAACGTCACGGCGAGGTCGAACTCGCCCTGGTACGTGGACTCCGTCAGGATGTAGTACGTGCCGGGCGCCAGGCTGCGGAAGAGCTCCGAGCCCGGGGTCCGGTTCTCGCAGTGGATGTCCGACGTCTCGATCCCGCAGATCGTCTGCAGCGCGAAGTAGACCATGTAGCCCGCGTCGCCGTTCAGCTCGATGAGCACGTCCTGCGTCGTGGTGGTCGTGAACACCCAGGCCGCGTCCAGGTACCCCGTGCCCAGGCACGAGACGTCGCCGTCATCCGTGGCGGCGACGTGCGAGCCGCGGAAGGTGCCTCCCGCGGAGACGTCCGTCGGGGAGCTGCACGTGTTGTTCGAGGGCGGGGAAGAGGGCGGGTCGAACTCCACGTTGAGCGTGAAGTCGTAGGGCGTGTACATCTCGACCATGAAGTAGTACGTCCCGGCCGGCAGGGCGCCGTAGATGCGGTCGAAGGGGAAGTCCGCGCCGCAGTCGAGCGACGTGGCGGGGTCCTCGCAGTCCGTCAGCAGCGAGCCGTAGACGGAGGTCCGGGAGCAGTTCGCGCGGATGGAGACGTCGCGGGCTTCCGTCGTGGTGAACGTGTAGACCATCTCCTTGTTGCGGGCATACGAGTAGCGGCTGCAGATCGAGTGGTCGTCGCCCGCGCAGTAGAGGTCGCCCATGAACGTGCCGCCGGCGGACACGTCGATCGCCGTGCTGCACGTGTCGCCATCCATCGGGCCGCTGGCCGCAGTGGCGTCGACCCGGATGTCGAAGGCCCTCTCCTCCCAGCTCGAGATGATGAAGTAGTACGTCCCGGCCTCGAGTCCCGTGACGCAGGAGCGGAAGTTGGAGTCGCCGTCGCAGAAGATGCTCGAGGTCCTGTCGCCGCAGGTGGTCTGGATGTCGCCGTAGACGTAGAAATATCCGTCGCGGCTCATGATCGAGATCTCCACGTCGCTCGTCTCGGTGAGCGTGAACGAGTAGACGACGTCGGGGTTCGAGCTCGAGTCGCACGCCGAGTCCACGTCACCGGCGGCGCCGATGTTGAATCCCTCCACCGTCCTTCCGAGTGGCAGCTCCTTGGGGCTGGAGCAGGTGTCGTTGCTCAGCGTGCAGTCCGCGGTGTCCGCGCCGTCGATGAGGTCGTCGCAGTCGTTGTCCTTCTCGTCGAAGCACCACTCGCCGGCGAAGGGGAAGACGTCCGGGTCGAGGTCGTCGCAGTCGGTGCCTCCCTCGCAGTGGTCGTCGTAGTGACCGTCCCCGTCGCGGTCGAGGGGAGGGTGGTCGCACGAGTAGAGGTTCGTCGGATCATCCGGCTCGCGGCAGATGTCCATGGTGCAGGGGTCCTCGTCGTAGCAGCCGATGAAGTGGTCGCCGGGCACGCACCCGTCACGCGGGTGGCACACTTCGTCGCCGTTGCACTGCAGCTCGTCCACGCAGTCCTCGTCCACCGGCGTGTTGACGCACCAGCCGTACTCGCACGTGTCGGCCGTGCAGTCCACGCGGTCGTCGCAGTCCTCGCCCTCGGTGCACGTCTCGCCCCACTCGATCGCGACATCCTCGTCGGTCACGTCCTCGATCGCGTCGTCCTCGGCGTCCGGCTGCTTGTCCTTGCCCGTCGAGCAAGCAGGCTGAGCGAGAGCCAGCGCAAGCAGGGCGGTGAGGAACCTCGTCTGTGGTGAAGTGCTCGCGGTCATCTCGACCTCTTCGGTTTCTGGTTGTTTATGCAAGTCTAGCAAATTACTGGCTCAAGTCGAGTGCAGAACGAAATGGATGGGAATGGGGTCTAGCCGCCCTTGAGCAGGTCGTCGAGCTCTCCATCGGTCAGGAGCCCGCGGCGCATGAGGGTCTTGAGGATGCCCTTGACGGCCAGTGCGAGCTCGTCGCCACCTCCGGTGGACGTCAGGGCGTCGTCGATCCGCTCCTCCATGGTGCTCGCGCTCTCCCGGGCCCGTTTCTTCTCGGCGTCCTTGCCGCTGACCGCGATGGACGTGCCGTCCAGGAAGGTGAGATTGATGGAGCCGCGCTTGAAGCCCCTCTTCTTCTGCGGCCGGGCAGGCTCCCTGGCGCGCGTCTCGGGTGCGAAGAGGTCCCGCTCCTCCGACGTGACCTCCGCTGCGGGCTCACCGCCTTCTTCCCCGGGCGGGGAGGCTTCCTCGGACTTGGCTGCGGCCTCCTCCTCCTCCTCCACGGCCTCGGTGAGCAGGAGACTCTCCTCTTCTTCCTTCTCCTCGCGCGGCTGGGGCGGCGGCGGGACGGACGAGACCGTGCGCTCGGGCGGCGGGCTTGGGGCTCCCTTCCAGCCGGTCCCGTAGTAGTCCAGGATGGCGCTCGCGATCTCGCTCGGCCCGGCGATCATCGGCTTGACGGTCAGGCCGCACGTTTCGCTGATCTTCTCGAGAAGGTCCGTGTCGGCCGGGTTGTCCATCGCCACGTACAGGGCCTTGTCGCCTCCCTTCAGCGAACGGACGTAGATGGGAAGCACTCCGTGCTCGAGCACCACCTCCTCCGGGATCATGTCGAGGAGCTGCTCCGAGATGTCGAGGTGCCACAGGCTGACCCACGGGATGGAGAGCTGCTTCGAGAGGGCCTGGATGAGCTGAGGCTCCGTGATGAAGCCCTGCTGGATGAGGACGGTTCCGAGCCTGGAACTCGACTCCCTCTGGATCTCCAGGGCCTCCTGGAGACGGGCATCGGTCAGGACCTCGGCCTCCACCAGTAGCTCCCCGATACGTACCT
>JAFDER010000339.1 GCA_019310245.1 Deltaproteobacteria bacterium | reverse complement strand
GGGGGCGGCGGGCTGCTCGGCTGCCGGGGCGGCAGGAGCAGGGGGCGCAGCCGCGACGGGCGGCGCGCCCTGGGGCTGCACGGCCGGCAAGCCGGATGGCGGCGTTGGCGTGGAGGTGTGAACGGGTGCCTTCACCTGATCGCGCGGCAACTCGCTCCCACAACCCAGGCAGAACTTGTAGTGGTCTTGATTCTGTTTTCCACAATTCGGACAGGTGATCACGTCAGCCTCCCTTAGCTGTAACGTAGCGGGATCCTCGTCCCGCCAGTGCCTCCGGGCATTCTCAAACGATTTCCACCCTGAGGAGCTCCTTGCCTATCATCACGTAGTCGCCATGCTCCAGGTTCTGCTCTCCCCTGAGCTTGAGGAACGTGCCGTTCTTGCTGCCCAGATCCTCTAGCTCGAACTTCTGGCCCACGTTGGCGATCTTGACGTGCTTCAGGCTCATGTACTCATCGTCGTAGAAGTTCATGTCGCAATCGTCGCGACCGATGGTCAACTCGCCCTCCTTGTCGTGCACCTGCATCCCCTCGCCGCCGCCATCGAGGAGCTGGATCACGCAGAAGTTCTTGTTCTCCCACGGGCTATGGAAGAAGTAGGTGCCATCGTCGTCCGGCTGGTCGGCCGCGTCGACGGCGGACTCGAAACGGAACACGTGGCCTCCGACGGCAAAGCTGTCGCCCGAGGAGAGCGAGATCGGCTCGCGTATCCTGATGTACACCCCGTTGACCGTGTCCTCGTCACGGACGTACAGCGCCGAGTCCCTGTAGTAGAAATTCGCGTGCTTGGGTGCGACCCAGGGATCGGAGGCGAACAGGATCACCCCATCGGTCCTTCCCACGGTGTGCTGCTCGGCGTTGAGGTGGTACGAGATGCCGTCCATCTCGTCGTCACCCTTGATGAGGATCAGGCGAGCCTTGCCCGGCACCTGCATGGCGCCGTAGTACTTGACCTGCGCTCCATCCTCGGCAAACGGGGTGGGGGTCCCGCACTTGCCACAGAACTTGTGTCCCAGCGGCACGGGCGTGTAGCAGGACGCGCAAACGTAGTGTTGAGCTTGCTCCATGGGAGGCTCCTTTTCTTCCTCAACCGGCGCCTCGCTCGCCGGGGCATCGTCGCCCTGGTCGGAGACGGAAAGTTCTTTATATCTCGAAGGTTCGATCTTTTCAACCAGTGCCAGGAGATCCTGCCCGCCTGGGATGGCCTCGCCGCAGTCGCCGCAGACGCCACGCCCGATGGGATTGATGGCATCGCAACTCGCGCATAGGACGCCGAGTTCGTCGGGAGGTATCTCTTCTCGTCCCAATTGTACGGCTCCGGACCGGAGCATCATTCTGTCACAACGCCCTAACGTGTCAATGCCAATCGAATCCCGGGCCGAAGGGGGGCGGGGACCGGGAACGAGAACTCTGCTATCATCATCCGCCATGAAACGGCCGGCCGCGTACATCCTGATCGCGCTCGCCCTGGTGCCGGCATGCCGCCCCTGCCCCCAGGGGCCAGCAACGAGACAGCTGAGGCTCGCCTTCATGGCAGAGGCTGCCATCCCGCCATTCACCCTCGACTACATCGACACGTCCCTGGATGGTGATCTGAGGGCGATCGTCACGACGGTGCCCGAGGGCATTCCCGTGACCCTGTCGCTCTGGATCCACTCCGGGAGCGACGACGAGAAGGACGGTGAGGCGGGAGCGTCGCACCTGGCCAGGCACGTGCTGCTCGACACCGGGACCGATTCCCTCGCCGCCGAGGCGGCCGCTGCCGTGACCGGCGCTGGGGGACACGTGGAAGCCTGGACGTCCAGACGCGCCACGGTGGTCACCGTGACCGCCCCGCCGGGCAGGCTGGAGGAGGCGATCGCGGTCCTGAAGCCGTTCATCAGGCCGCCGGATGTGCAGGCCGAACCGCTCGCGCGGGCCAGGCAGGCGGTGGAGCGCGAGGCGGACGCCTTCTGGGCCGAACCCCTGGCGAGGGCCAGGGACCGTCTGCACTCGCTCATGCTCGGACCGGATCATCCCGCTGCCCTCTTCCCCCCCCTGGACGCTCTCGAGGAGACCGGGCCCGAATCCGTGACCGCCTTCATCCGGAGGAACTACACGGCCGGACGGATGGTGCTCGGCGCGTCAATGGCGCAGGCCTCGCTCGATAGCCTGGACGAGCTGCCCGCACCCCGCAAGACGGTCGCGAAGAACGCGCCGTTGCCGCCCTGCGCGCAGGGACCTCTCGCAGCAGTGCTCGAACCCGGCAGCGCCGACGATCCTGGTGGACCCGCCGGAACCTCTGCGCCGGGCTCGCTCGTGGTCGCCGGCGTGGTGCTGCCTGCCCTGGGGGCGAAGCATGGCGCGGCCGCGCACCTGCTGGCCCGCAGGCTTGCAGCGCAGGGGCCCGGAACGGTGCACGAGCACCTGACGCGGCTGGGCGGAGGCTTCGACCATGTCGAGGCCGTGCTCGATGCCACGCCATCGGGGAACCTCCTGACGATCTCCGGCCGCGTCGAGGCGGGAGAGGAACGCGAGGCCGTGCGGTCCCTGGCCGAGGCTCTCGCGCAGATCGCCGTGATCCCGCCGGGCGGTCCCGCGCTGGAGCACTCGGCGCTGGAGACGGCCGCGGCCTGGATGACGGACCTGCAGGATCCCTTCGTCGCACCGTCGCGTTTCGCCAGGCACGCCTTCCTCACGCAGGGATCCCTGCCGCCCGAGGATCACCTCGTCCTCCTGTTCGACGTGGAATCGAAAAGCGTCGGCGCCCTCGTGCACACCCTGCTGGAGCGCGGATCCATCGGCTTCGTCCTGGTCCCGGCACGCGCCAAGGGGCACGACGAGCCGCATCTTCCGGACGCCGCGGAGATCGCTGCAGAGGCCGAAGCGGCCTTCGACAGGATCGAGAAGGAGGCCGAGCAGGCCGCCCAGGAGTGCAAGGGAAAGCGAGCGTGCACATCGTCGCCGGCCCCGCGCATCCGCGTGGCGGCCCTGCGCACGACCGGATCGGGAGCCGTGGCGATCACGGGACTCGTGGGAGCGGGCACTCTGAGCGATCCGCCGGGCCGCGAGGGATCGGCGAGCCTCCTGTCGCTGCTCATGGCGAAGAGGCTCGACGAGGCGGTGAAGCAGTCGCCCGGCCTGGAGCCGGGATTCGTGACCTCGTCAACGACCCACGATGCGAACAGCGTCGGGCTCCACCTGGTGGTGCCGCCCGACAGGTGGCTCGAGGGCGTGCTCGCCGTCCGGTCGGCGATCCTCTCACCGGCCCTCGACACCACGTCCTTCGAAGCCGCGCGGCAGCAGCTCCTGTCCCTGACCGGCTCGGTCTCGAACGCCCGGACCGAGGCAGAGCATGACGCGCTCGCCTCCCTGCTGGGACTCGGATCCGGGTACGAGCCGGGAGGGAGCGTGGTCAGCCTCGGAGCGCTCTCCGTGCAGGAGATGGAGAGGTTCCACGCCGCGGCGCTCTCGCAGGACGTGGTCATGGTGATCGCGGGAGAGCTCGACGTGGAGGGCGCCTGCACCGCGGCCTCGGTGGCTCTCAGACCGTCCGTCGTCGAACCGCGAAGCGAGGCTCTGGCGCTCCTGGCTCCATCGCCCACGGTCGCGCCGACCGTCCAGGACGGGGGCTCGCAGGGATCAGGGGCCGTGGCCTGGGTCACGATGGCCTGGCCGATGCCGGGCAGAGCGGACCAGAGCCACGCGACGGCCCTGCTGCTCGCACACGTGCTGGGTGGGCAGGACGGCATCCTGACGCGGTCGGTGATCCTGGAGGGGGGACTGGCCGAGAGCATCGATGCGGCCTCCTGGGCCGGACGGGATTGGGGCGTTCTCCTGGTCCATGTCCGAACGCCATCGGCAAACGTCAAGGCCGTGATCGGCGTGGTGGCGGGCGCCATGGCCGAGCTGGCGGAGACACCGCCGTCGAACGACGCTCTCGACGACGCGAAGGAGAGGATCCTGCTCGCGCGAGCCCAGGAACTGGCCCTTCCTGCCACTGCCGCCCGGCTGGTCGCCGCAGAGGCCCTCGCCGGAATCGCCGATCCGCCCGATGAGCTGGAGGATGCACTGGACGGGATCGGCCGCAACACGATCGCCGAGCTGATCGCCTCCCATGTCACGGCCTTCTCTCCCGCCGTGGCCGTGCACGCTCCCTAGCGTCCAGGGATGGAGGCCTCGAGCCCGTCGAGGATGCCTCGGGCCCATCAAGCGCGGGCGGGGATCAGGGCTTGGGGTTCGTGGTGATGTGCGAGCCGTCGCGGCCACCGGGCTCCAGCAGCACGTCCTTCTCGTAGATGAGCTCCTCCCGGTCGTGGCAGGGAGGAACGTACAGGCCCGTGTCCATGCGGATCGC
>JAFDER010000338.1 GCA_019310245.1 Deltaproteobacteria bacterium | reverse complement strand
GGGCTTCGTGTCCACGAAGTTCGGCGAGTCCGGCTCTCCCCTCTTCTCGAAGCTCATGCGCATCATCGACTTCGTGCGCATCAGCCCCGAGAAGGGGGCCGACACCTGCGTCTGGCTCGCCACCTCGCCCGACGTGGAGCAGGAAACCGGCGGGTACTTCAACAAGCGCAGGAAGAAGCGCCCCTCGAAACTCGCCCGCAACGACGACGTCTCCCGCCGGCTCTGGAAGCTGAGCGAGGAGATGACGGGATCCTAGCCGTCTCTGGCCCAATCGGCCCTTCTCCCATACACTGACCCCGATGGGGATCGACACGGCCCACTACTGCCCCAAGTGCGACTCCGAGGTCCACGTCGGGACAGCCGCCTGCCCCCGCTGCAACCTGGGCAGGCCACACCGGGGCTGGCCCGTGGACGAGAAGATCGACGCCGTGGTCTCCGAGAAGTACCGGATCCAGAAGAGGATCGGAAAGGGCGGCATGGGCTCGGTCTACCTCGCCGAGCAGGTCTACGAGGGCGCGTCTCTCGGCAAGGTGGCCATCAAGTTCCTCCAGCCCATGGGCACGGCGTCCGAGCAGGAGTTCCTGAAGAACAAGTTCGTGTCCGAGGCCGGCTACGCCCGGCTCTTCAACTCGCCCCACGTCATCAAGGTCTACGACTTCGGCACCTACAGGGGCGAGACGTACATGGCGATGGAGTTCCTGCAGGGCGAGAGCCTCGGCGATGTGCTCTACCGCCGGGGCACGCTCTCGGTCGGCTCGACGCTCTACGTCTGCCTGCAGATCGCGGAGGCCCTCGCCGAGATCCACCGCCACGCCGTGGTGCACCGCGACATCAAGCCGGACAACATCCTGCTCCTCGACGACGAGTACGTGAAGCTGCTCGACTTCGGCATCGCCAAGCGCATCGACCCGGGCTTCCAGAAGACCTCCACCAAGGTGGGTACGCCCAGCTACATGGCGCCCGAGCAGGCCCGCGGCGAGGAGGTGGACGAGCGCACCGACATCTACGCGCTCGGCATCCTCATGTACCACTGCCTCGTGGGCGAGCCGCCGTTCTTCTACGAGAACCTCGAGCAGATCCACTCCGTCTCGCTGCCCATCGTGGACATCGCGGAGGCGCGCCCGGGCCTCGCCGAGCCGCTCCGCGGCCTCGTCAACGCCATGATCCACCCCCAGGCGGCAAAAAGGCCCGCCACCTCCACCGAGGTGGTCGAGGCCCTACGCGCGCTCCAGCCCGAGGGGGCCAAGAGGAAGAGGCGCACGACCCGCCCCGCAGGCCCCACCCAGATCGACGTCACCGACCTCGAGCCGCCCCCCGTCGACCTCCAGCCCACCCAGGTCGCGGCCAACCCCATCGAGGTGGCCATCACGGGCAAGGACGTCATGAGGCCCCGGGCACCGCGCAGGCCGCCGCCCGCCAGGTTCACGCCCGTCGTGCGAAGGAGGACCTGGGGCACGGGCCAGGTCATCGCCGCGGTCATCGTCCTGCTCGGCCTCTTCGCCCTGGGCGACCACGTGTACATGAAGTACCTCGACGGCCTGACCTGGAACGAGATCGTGCAGGGCAAGTTCCTGCCCTCGAAGAACGAGCCCCCGCTCCCGGTGGACGCATCCACCAGGGAGGCGGCCTGGAAGGACGAGCCCGCCATCGAGGAGAAGCCGGCAAAGAAGAAGAAGAGATCCGTCAGGCCGCGCAAGAAGAAGAAGCCCGCTCAGCCTCCCGCAGGCGAGCCGTAGACCCTGACCGGAGTGCCGGGGTTGCCCTCGGCCTCGACCACGTCCGTCTCGCTGCCCAGGCGCGGCCCCGTCCAGTCGAAGAGCATGCGCGCCTCCTCGACGCGCATGTTGATGCAGCCGTGGGACACGGGCTTGCCGAAGTCCTGGTGCCAGTAGGCGCCGTGGATCGCGAAGCCGCGCTCCCGGGTCAGCTCATCGTTGAAGTAGAACATGATGTAGGGCACGTCCTCGAGCACGTAGTAGTCGTCCTTGACCACCATGCCCACCTTCATGTCCTTCATCCGGTGCTTCTTCCAGATCCGGTACGTGCCCGTCGGCGTCCTGGGGCCCGAGGAGATCTTGAACTCGTAGACCAGCGTGTCGTCCTCGTAGGCCTTGAGCATCTGGGTCGTGAGGTTGATCTCGACGTGCCTGTCCGGCGCCTCGAGCACGGGTGCGGGATCGGGCGCGGCGGGCGGCTCGCTCCCGTCCGGCTGCCATTGACCGAGGGCGAGCACACCCGCTGCGGCCACGGCCCCCACGAGCGAGAGCATGACGACCACCGAGGCGATGACGACGCTGAGGCGCACGTCACCTCCCCACGGGGTTGATGACGGCCACGGGGTCCCTGTTCGAGAACACCCCGGAGATCGGCTCGAGCACGGGTGCCTCCCACATCGTGTGCAGGACGAGGTCGTGCTCGTCCAGATACCCGTTCGGCTTGCCGTCCGGACCCGAGTCCTCGACGAGCACGGCCGCGTGGCCCTTGCGGCCGCCCTTTCCGAACTGCCATGCCACCATGGCGCCGGGAACCACGCCGCCTTCGCCCACCGCGATCCGCTTCGACTTCTCGTAGAACACGGATTTGTCCTTCTTCGTGATGAGGGTGCCGAGCTCCGAGGAGCCGAACTTGCCGATCATGGGCACCACCGCGCTGTACGCCGCGTCCAGCCCGGCCATCCTCCACGCGGCGACCACGAGGTCGGCGCAGTCCGCCCCGATGAACGACTCGCTCTGGTGGCTCGTGGGAACCGATTCACCCAGCACGTGGGCCGAGCCCCAGATGTAGGGCAGGTTCGAGAGGCCCAGGGCGTGGTTCACGATGGGATCTGCCGTGCCGCCCAGGCGCGTGACGCGCCTGACGCCCTCGAGCACGCCACCCTTGCCCGCCGCGTCCCGGCCGGGCGTTGCGAGCAGCCACGTGTCGAACTCCAGCATCACCCTGTAGCGCATGGTGCCCACGGCCGTGCCGTCCCAGGTCACCCCACCGCGCACGAGCGGGCTCACGTCCACCTCGCGCACGGACTGCCTGCCCGCGGAGTCGGTGGACTCCACGTACGCGATCGCGTCCCACCACCCGATGTTGCGCTCCGAGTTGCGGTAGCTCGCCTCCCCGGCCTCGACCTTGACCCACCAGATGCTCCTCAGCCCCTCGAGCTCCTCCATGGGCCGTGCCTCCACGGCCTGGCCGTCGATCTCCACCTCGCCGAGGTCCGAGTACCATCTCTGCCCGTCGCGGACGACCACGCCGAGGGAGGCCTCCTCGTCGAAGGCCAGCGTGGCGTCCTCGTTGCGTCCGGGCCCGTCGCCCCTCTGGACCGCGAGCCAGACCTGCATCCCGCCCCGCGTGCCCACGTACATGTCCATCCTGTGGGAAGGCGCCGGCTTGATCATCTGGCGGGCCGCCTCGAGCGCCTCGCGCATGGCCACCCCGTCGGGCGCGGAGCAGGACAGGAGCGCAAGGCCCGCCATGGTCGCAACTGCCACTCGCACGATGGAGGTCTGCATCCCCGTCTCTCCCTCTCCCGTTCAACGTACCGTGCGCGCATGTATTCCAATCTGAACGGGAAATGCGCTCATGGAGAAAAACAAATGGCAAATCCTCCGTCTTCATGTCATAATATTCGTACCCGTGAGCAGGGATCATGGGGAGACCTGGTATGAAGAACCTGCTTATTTGCCACGCCGTACTGGCCGTCTTCTCGATCGCGACACATGGCTGCTACGGAAGCAATGACCTGATCGGCCAGACGGATGCCGGACCGGACGCGGTCCCGGACATCCCCTTCCCGCCGGATGCAGACCCGGACATTCCCTTCCCGCCGGACATCGTCTCGGACTTCCCTCCCGATCCACCTGCCGACGCCACGGAGGTCGAGAACCCCTGCGATATCGGCGAGACCGTGTTCGACGAGCCCGGCACCTACACGTTCGTCTCGGAGCGCGCCTGCACCCTCACGGTCCTCGCCTGGGGGGCAGGCGGCGGAGGCGGCGGTGGAGGCGATACGCCATCAGGAGATACAGGTGGAGGTGGAGGTGGCGGATCGAGTTACGTGTCACTGGGCCTGGACGTCATTATGCTGGCTGGTGGCGGAGGTGGCGGAGGAGCCGCGGACGACGGCACCTGGTCCGGCGGTGGGGGTGGAGGCGGTGGATACACCGAGGGGAACGTTACCCTCGAAACCGGGCATCACCTCACCATCGTCGTCGGCGGTGGAGGCGAGCCAGGATGCATGAACATCTCCGGAGACGGCGGCTTTCCGGAAGGGGGTGCAGGTTCAGACTGCGGTGGCGACTTCAGCGTGTACGGCGGCGGTGGCGGGCGGGTCAAGGGTTGCGGTGGTCCGG
>JAFDER010000337.1:804-5150 GCA_019310245.1 Deltaproteobacteria bacterium | reverse complement strand
ACCACCTCGTTCTTCTCCAGCAGCTCCGCGAAGCTCTCCTTGCCCTTGCTCGCCTCCATCGCGGCCTTCTGCACGTGCTCGTACGCCTCCTGCCTCCCCAGCCCGCTCGTGGTCAGGGCCAGGAGCACGCCCTCGGAGTAGATCGTACCGCCCGAGAGCTCGAGGTTCTTCTTCATCCTCTCCTTGTCGACCACCAGGCCGTCGATGACGCGAGTCATGCGCCTGAGCATGAAGTGCATGGCCGTGGTGGCGTCGGGTCCGATCACGCGCTCGACGGAGGAGTGGCTGATGTCGCGCTCGTGCCACAGGGCGATGTTCTCCATCGAGGCGTCGGCGTAGGCGCGGATGAGCCGCGAGATCCCGCAAACGTTCTCCGTCAGGATCGGGTTGCGCTTGTGCGGCATGGCGCTCGAGCCCTTCTGTTTCTTCCCGAACGGCTCGAATGCCTCGGCCACCTCGGTCTGCTGCCAGAGCCGGATCGTGAGCGCCATCTTCTCGATCGAGCCGGACAGCACGGCCAGGGACGCGAAGAACCAGGCGTGCCTGTCGCGCTGGATGATCTGGTTCGACACGGCCGCCGAGACGAGCCTCAGCCTGGCCACGGCGTCCTCCTCGATGGCGGGGTTGAGGTAGCGGTACGTGCCCACCGCGCCGCTCAGCTTGCCCACGGCCACGTCCTTGATCGCCTGCCGGATGCGCTTGCGCGCCCGGTACGTCTCCTCGTACCAGACCGCGAAGATCAGGCCCAGGGTCACGGGCTGGGCGTGGACGCCGTGCGTGCGGCCCACGGTCATCGTGCGACGGTGCTTCATCGCCTGCTTGTGGATCGCGGCGCGCAGCTGGTCGAGCTGTTTGAGGATGAGCTGGCCCGCCCGCTTGAGCCTGAGGGCGAACGCCGTGTCGAGCACGTCGGACGACGTCATGCCCAGGTGGAGGTACCGCCCGGGCTCGCCGGCCTGCTCCTGGACGTGGGTCAGGAAGGCGATGACGTCGTGCTTCGTCTCGGCCTCGATCTCGGCGATCTTCTCGGCGTCGATCTTCGTGACGGCCTTCTCCACGGCCTTCGACGTGCCCTCCGGGACCTGACCGGCGGCCTCCATGGCCTGGCAGGCCGCGAGCTCGACCTCGTACCACGTTTTGAATCGTGATTCATCGGACCAAAGGTCCATCATCTCGGGCGTGCTGTATCTTGGAATCATGGTGCAATGACACTAGTTGAGGGTTCAACCAGGGTCAAGATGATCGGGCGCCCGTCGTTGACAGGCCAGGAGCCGTGCCCTAGTTTCACCTCCATGCGAGGCTCCCGGCGCATCAGGGCTGACTTCCTCACGTTTTTCGAGGAAAGGGACCATCATATCGTGCCCTCGGCGCCCGTGATCCCGCACGGCGACCCCACGCTCCTGTTCACGAACGCCGGCATGAACCAGTTCAAGGACGTGTTCCTCGGCACGCGCCAGCCCGAGCACGTGCGTGTGGCCGACACCCAGAAGTGCATCCGGGTCTCCGGAAAGCACAACGATCTCGAAGAGGTCGGACGCGACTCGTACCACCACACCTTCTTCGAGATGCTGGGCAACTGGTCCTTTGGCGACTACTTCAAGACCGAGGCCATCGAGTGGGCCTGGACGTTTCTCGTCGACATCGTGGGCCTGCCGCCCGACCGCCTCTGGGCCACGGTCTTCGGAGGCGACGGCGATCTGGGCCTGCCCTCCGACGAGGAGGCCCGCGGGCTGTGGCACGAGAAGAGCTCCCTGCCTCACGACCGCGTCCTGCGCTTCGGCCGCAAGGACAACTTCTGGGAGATGGGCCCCACGGGACCCTGCGGTCCCTGCTCCGAGATCCACATCGACCTCGGGCCTCGGACCTGCGACAACCCGTCCCACGCCTCCGACGGCTCCGACTGCCGCGTGAACGGCGACTGCAGCCGGTTCATCGAGATCTGGAACCTGGTCTTCATCCAGCACAACCACCTGGCCGACGGCAGGCTCGAGCCGCTGCCCGCCAGGCACGTGGACACGGGCATGGGCTTCGAGAGGCTCGTGGCCCTCGACGCCGTGCTTGAGCCCATGAAGAGGGGCGAGCC
The DNA here is from genome assembly GCA_019310245.1 of Deltaproteobacteria bacterium. GTDB lineage: Bacteria > Myxococcota_A > Polyangia > DRWM01 > DRWM01 > JAFDER01. The sequence goes on along the minus strand of JAFDER010000337.1, from coordinate 3,067 downwards.
GTACACGTTCTCGAACTACAACACGGATCTGTTCCTGCCCATCTTCGAGCAGCTCTCCTCCATCTGCGGCGTCACCTACGCCCCGGACATGGACCCCCGCCAGCTCACCGCGTTCCGCGTGATCGGCGACCACGTCCGCGCCCTGCCCATCGCCATGGCCGACGGCGCCATGCCGGACCGCAAGGGCAGGGGATCGGTCCTGCGATCCCTGCTCCGCCGCGCCGCGCGCTTCGGCCGGCAGGTGCTCGAGATCCGGGAGCCCTTCGTGCACCTGCTCGTCCCCCGCGTGGCGGACGTCTTCTCCGACGTCTTCCCCGAGGTGGGCCAGCGCATGGAGCACATCTCGCTCGTCCTCGAGGCCGAGGAGGAGAGCTTCAACCGGACGATCGATCGCGGCATCGAGCGGTTCACCTCCCTCGCCTCCACCGTCACCCAGGACGGCGGCAAGACCCTCGACGGCCACGAGTCCTACCGCCTCTACCACCAGGACGGCTTTCCCCGCGATCTCATCGACCAGATGGCGGCCGAGCACGGCCTGCGCGTCGACGAGGAGGACTGGACGAGGGCCGAGGAGGAGCATCGCAAGGCCTCGGAGGGCCGGCCCGAGCAGCCCCGCTACGACCAGAACGACCTCGAGGGGCTTCCCGCCACCACGTTCGTCTACCCGGACGAGGACGCCTCGTGGAACAACATGGAGGCGAGGATCGTCAAGCTCCTGGGCACCGAGGTGCTCGTCCTCGACAGGACGCCGTTCTACGCCGAGGCCGGCGGGCAGGTCGGCGACGCGGGCACCATCGAATCAGAGGGATTCCGCTTCGCCGTGACCGACACGGTCAAGAGCGGCGCGATCGTCCTGCACTTCGGCCACCTCGAGGAGGGAGACCTCTCGAGCCTGCCCCCCACCGTGACCGCCCGCGTGGAGAGCCGCCGCCGCAGCGAGATCGCCGCGCACCACACCGCCACGCACCTCCTGCACTGGGCCCTGCGCCGCGTGCTCGGCGACCACGCCACCCAGCAGGGATCGCTCGTCGCTCCGGATCACCTGCGCTTCGACTTCACGCACCCCAAGGCCATGACGCAGGGCCAGATCGAGGAGGTGGAGCGCCGCGTGAACCGCCGCATCGCCCGCGACGTCTCCCTCTCGATAGCATGGGATGATCTCGAATCAGCGAAATCCCGCGGCGTGACGGCGCTCTTCGGAGAGAAGTACGACGAGCGCGTGCGCGTGGTCTCCATCGGCGACTTCTCCTCGGAGCTCTGCGGAGGCACACACTGCTCGCGCACCGGCCAGATCGGCTACTTCCGCATCGCGTCAGAGTCCGCCGTGCAGGTGGGCGTGCGTCGCATCATCGCCCGCACCCGCCGCTGGGCCGTCGAGGACGCGCTCGAGGATCGCAGGCGGCTCCAGCGCGCCTCCCGGGCCCTGTCCATCGGCCCCGAGGACCTCGTCGCCCGCGTCGAGGCCCTCCGCGACCAGGTCAAGGAGCTCAAGAAGAAGGGCGCCGAGGTCGAGAGGCTCACGATCTCCGAGAAGCGCCGCGAGATGATCGAGTCCTTCGAGGACATCGGAGGCGTGAAGGTGCTCGTTGACGTGCTCGAGGGCGCGGACCGCAAGCAGCTCGGCGATCTGGCCGACGCCCTTCGCTCCGGCAAGGAGCCCGTGGTCGGAGTGCTCGTCGGCACCACCGGCGAGACGGTGGCCGTGCTCGCGTTCGCCACGAAGAAGCTCGCCAAGGCGGGCAAGGTCGACGCCTCGAAGATCGTGAAGGCCATGGCCGAGATCACCGGCGCCCGCGGCGGCGGCCGCCCCGACTTCGCCCAGACCGGCTGGAAGGGCCGCGAGAAGCTCGACGAGGCCGTCACAGCCGCTCGCGACGTCCTGCACGCCCAGCTCGCCGGCTGAGAACGCGCACCGCGGACTCTGTTAACCAGTCATTTGACAGCTCCGAAGAGTGAGTTATGTGACCTCAAACCACCTGCCACGAGGAGGACCATGATGGAATGGGACAAGATCCTGGAGAACGTGACGAAGACGCTGGCCGAGTTCGGCACGAGCTGGGGCATCCGCGTCGTCGGCGTGCTGGTGGCGCTGTTCCTGGCGTGGGTCATCGCGGGCTGGGCGAGGCGGGCCCTCCTGGGGACGCTGGAGAAGCGCAAGTTCGACGCGACGCTGGGCAAGTTCTTCGCGAACTTCATCCGCTACGCCATCCTGGCGGGCGCTGTCCTCGGGTGCCTCGGTGTGTTCGGGATCCAGACGGCGAGC
>JAFDER010000337.1:0-771 GCA_019310245.1 Deltaproteobacteria bacterium | reverse complement strand
CGGCGAGCTTCGCCGCCTTGATCGCCGCCGCGGGCCTGGCCGTGGGCCTGGCGTTCCAGGGCACGCTGAGCAACTTCGCCGCCGGCGTGATGCTGCTCGTGTTTCGCCCCTTCAAGGTGGGCGACCTCGTCACCACGGCGGGCAATCTCGGCATCGTGCAGGAGATCGAGCTCTTCACGACGGAGCTCTCCACCCTCGACAACCGCAAGATCGTCGTGCCCAACGGATCCATCTTCGGCTCCGTGATCGAGAACCTGACGCACAACGACACGCGGCGCGTGGACGTTCCCGTGGGCGTCGAGTACTCTGCCGACGTGGACGAGACCCGGAAGGTGCTCGAGGCCATGATCCCGTCCATTCCGGCCGTGCTCGAGGATCCGGCGCCCCAGGTCTTCCTCGCCGAGCTCGGAGCCTCCTCCGTGGACTGGCAGGTCCGCGTGTGGTGCAAGACCGAGGACTACTGGGACGTCTACCAGGCGACCATCCGTGCCGCCAAGATGGCCCTCGACGAGGCCAAGCTCGGGATCCCCTTCCCGCAGATGGACGTGCACCTCGACGGACCCTCCCTCGCGCTCCTCTCGGGCAAGAAGCCCATGTCCAGCATCGGCGCTCCGATCGGGAAATGACGATCAGTCAGAACCGTGCACCAGTGTGGGTTTCAAGCTCGACCCCTGGTTGCCCCGAGGCGGAAAGAGGCTAGAATGAACATCGATGGGCAGGCGTTCCCCCGGCCCATGGAGCGAAAGGGGCGTTGGATGGCATGCACGGAAC
>JAFDER010000336.1 GCA_019310245.1 Deltaproteobacteria bacterium | reverse complement strand
CATCCACCTCCTTCACCGCGATCGAGGACGCAGGCGAGCTCCGGGGAGTCCTGTGGGTCGAGGGTCAGACAGGCGGGGGCAACACCCTGCGGTTCGAGAAGCTCACCTGCAAGCCCTGAGACCCAATCTGGAAAACGCGGTCCGGCTTTCTGATCCCACGGAGCTGGGCTATACTATGTCACCATCGAACATCGCGCTGACGAGGTGATCACGATGAAGCACATCGCCGCCTGTCTACTCGCCCTTCTGATGCCTGCCTGCTCGGGAGGAGGCAGCTTCCAGACCTGGGACGTGCCGCTGGACCTCCCGTCCGGCGACTCGATCACGGACTCCACGGCTGACGTCCCCGGCGATTCCCCGTCAGACGGCGTGGTGGACCCGGGAGAGGACTGCTCGGACTCGGACGGCGACGGCGTGTGCGACGCACTCGACGCGTGCCCGGGGCACGACGACCGTGCCGACGAGGACGAGGACACCGTCCCGGACGGGTGCGACCTGTGCCCGGGCGGCGACGATCGCGAGGACGAGGACGGCGACGGGATCCCGGACCTGTGCGACTGCGACGGCACGGGGATCGAATGCGACGTGAACGCCACTTGCTACAACACCGAGACGGGTCCCACCTGCGTGTGCAACTCCGGCTGGGAGGGCGACGGGTTCACGTGCACCGACATCGACGAGTGCGCCCTCGGCAGCCACACGTGCGACGTGAACGCCACCTGCACCAACACGCCGGGCAGCTACACCTGCGCGTGCAACGCCGGATACGACGGCGACGGGTTCACGTGCACCGACATCGACGAGTGCGCCCTGGGAACCGACGCCTGCGACGTGAACGCCACGTGCGCGAACACCGACGGCGGCTACACCTGCACCTGCAACGCGGGCTACACCGGCGACGGCTACACCTGCACGGACATCAACGAGTGCTCACTGGGAACCCACACCTGCGACGTGAACGCCACCTGCACCAACACCACGGGCGGCTACACCTGCACCTGCAACACGGGCTACACCGGCGACGGCTACACCTGCACGGACATCAACGAGTGCGCCCTGGGCACGCACGGATGCCACACCTACGCCATATGTGCGAACACGCCGGGCAGCTACACCTGCACGTGCATCTCGGGCTATTCCGGCGACGGCTACACCTGCACGCCCATCAACCACTGCACGGCCGGCACCCACACCTGCGACGTCAACGCCACCTGCGCCTACACCGGGCCGGGCACCTACACCTGCACGTGCAACTCCGGATACACCGGCTCCGGCTACTCATGTACGCCCATCAACCACTGCACGGCCGGCACGGACTCCTGCGATATCAACGCCACGTGCGTGTACACCGGACCCGGCACCTACACCTGCACGTGCAATGCCGGCTATTCCGGCACCGGGTTCTCGTGCTCGCCCATCGACCACTGCGCGCTGGGCACGGATCTTTGCGACACGAACGCGACCTGCACCTTCACCGGGCCGGGCACCTACATCTGCACGTGCAACTCCGGATACACGGGCGACGGCTTCACCTGCACGCCCAGCGGCGGAGGCATCCTCGAGGACTTCGAGACCGGCACGTGGCCGTGGAGCCCCTGGACCGGCGGGTCCGGCGGGACGGTAGGGACGACGTCTGCCCACGACGGCTCGCGCGGCATCATCGACCCGTCCTGGAGGTACCGCACGGACGTGACCTTCGGTTCCACCCCCGGCCAGATCCTCTCGTGGTGGGTGAGGCCCAGCAGTACCTCGACGGCGCGCGCCTATCTGGGATTCGCGTCATCGTCCTCGGGAACGCGCTCGTTCGTCGTGGCGCCCAACACCACCAACATCATCTGCCAGACGAATGTCAGCTACGGCTACTCCGATCTGACGTCCGCCTCGCAGACCTACACCCTGGGGACCTGGTACAGGGCCGAGGTGGAGTACGTGAGCGGAGGCACCTACATCGGCCGGCTGTACGCCTCGAACGGCACGACCCTGCTCAACTCCATCACGTGCAACTACGGCACGGCCCAGCCCGGCGGCGTGGCGATCCGCTCGTTCGGCTCATTCCACCTGGATACGATAGACATGTACTGATCAGAGAGCCCCACCCAGCAGGGCCGTCACGTCATCCACCTCGATCTTCTGCTTGCGCTTCTTGCCCGTGCGCAGGTTGTGCAGGCAGGAGGGGCACTCGGTGAGCAGGATGTCGGCGCCCGTGTCGATGGCCTCGGCCACGCGGCGCCTCGAGATCTCGCGAGAGAGCTTCGGGTTGACGCTCCTCAGGCCTCCGCCCGCCCCGCAGCAGGCGCTCCGGTCCCTGGCGCGCGCCATCTCCACGAGCCGGACGCCGGCGAGCTCCAGGACCCTCCGCGCGTTCTCGTACAGGCCGCGGTAGCGGCCCAGCTCGCACGGGTCGTGGTACGTCACGACCCTGCCTCCCAGCTTCTCGCGGATGCGCTCGAGCGCGGGCGAGTCGGCCAGGATCCTGTCGAGCGTCTCGAGCGTGTGCTCCACGCGCACGCCCTCGAGATCGAGATCGTGTGACAGGCGGTGGGCGCACCGCGGGCACGTGGCCATCACGACCCTCGCTCCCGTCTTCTTCACGGCCTCGCGGTTCTTCTCCACCGCCTCGGCCGGCACGTCCTGTCCCAGCACGTCGAGAGGGCCGCCGCAGCACACCCCGTCCACCAGCGAGAACGGAACGCCGAGCGCCTCGAACAGCTTGATGGTCCCGGCCGCGCTCTCCCGCTCGAAGTAGGACAGGGAGCAGCCCGGGAAGAACGCGATCTCCGCGTCGGTCCGCCGCGGCCCCTCGAGCGGCTCGAGCGTGGTGCCGTAGACGTTGCCGTGCTCCGCGAGCACGGCCGGCAGGGCGCGGTGCGCCTCGGGCGCGCTCTCCGGGTACTCGTCGAGGATCCGGGCCCTGAGCGCGGCCACGGTGTCGTGGTTGCTCGCACCCACCGGACACATGGACGAGCAGGCCCCGCAGAGCGTGCACAGGGCGACCTGATCTCCCGCCGCCTCGAGCAGGGGGCCGGATCGCGACAGCCCGCCCAGGCCGCGCGGCCCCGGGTACCAGGTCCCGACCCTGGCCGACTCGCCCAGCACGGGGCACACGCTCGAGCAGACCTCACAGCCCAGGCATCCCTCTTGTCCCGCGCGAGGCAGTGCCTCCACGGTGCGCAGAGCGCCCGTCCTGTCCGACCTCCTCGCCGCGGCGGCCAGCATGCCGGCCCTGTGTCCGAGCACGGCGGCGATGCCCATGCCGCCCTTCCCCCTCGAGTAGGCGCCACCCTGCCTCACGGCACCCGCCGCGCGCACGTTCGAGAACACGACCTTGCCCTGCGCGTCCACCGGCCTGAGATCCCCGTCCGTGGCCACGCCGGCGTCGAGGTGCTCCTCCTGCCAGCCCTGTCCGGCGACGGGAACGTCGATCCCGAGCAGCGTCTCCCGGCCTCCCTCCTCCAGCGTGATCCCGCCGCCGACGAAGCGGCCCGTGGCGAGCACCACCTCGTCGGGCTCGAGCACGTGCACCTGCTCGCCGTCCCACGCCCGCACCTCCACCACCGCATCGCCCTTGATCGTGGCGTGCTTCACGTCCGCCTTCAGAACGGTCACGCCGTTCTCGCCCAGGGACGTCATGAGCGATCGATGGAGCCTCATTCCGGGCACCGAGGGTGGCACCGAGAGCAGCTCGAACCAGGGCATGCCCAGGACCCCGTCGAGGATCCCGCGCATTTCCTGCCAGCCGTCGAGCCCCATGACCGGCGGCAGGGCGACGGCATCGAACGAGCCCTTGCCCACCTCGTCCTTCACGGCCGCGGCAAGACCCGCGGCGATCGTCGGATCGTCCAGCGCATGGGCGAGCGGGAAGGCCGTCAGGTCGAAGCTTCGCTTGAGCCCGGGCACCTGCACCACGCGGGCCTCGGCCTTCACCTTCATGCTCCCGAGCCGCCGCGCGATGTCGGCCGCGTTCATGGCCGGGAATCCCGTCACGCCGCACACGAGCACGGACTTCCCCTCGAGATCATCGAGCGCGCCGGCGAGGTGATTCGACCCCACGCGCGCCGCCACGAGGACGGCCCCCGAGCTCACGAGGAACCGTCCGGGCTTCGCGCCCGTCGATTTCAGCGGCACCATGGATTCCAGAAGCTCGACGCCGGCCAGGTCCCCCTCGACGCCGTCGAGGCTCACGGCTCCCGTGGAGAGCGCCGTCGAACCGACTCCGCGCCTGACGAGGGTCACCCGCGCTCCGTCCCGGCTGGCCTTCACGGCGGCCGTGCATCCCGCGACGCCGCCCCCGATCACGACGACGTGCCCGCTCATGACTCCACCTCCCCCGTCCCGAAGCCCCGCTCGGCGGAGCGGA
>JAFDER010000335.1 GCA_019310245.1 Deltaproteobacteria bacterium | reverse complement strand
GCTATCATTCAGGATCGGATCTCTGGAGGAGAGGCGTGGTGGCCGTGAGATCACTCATCGTCGATCTGCTTGCGCAGGTCCTCGTCGCTGATGACCCGCCCTGCTTCGACGTCGGCCAGCCCCTGGGCCACGGCCTCCAGGAAAGCCTGCCGCTCCCTCATGCGATCGAACTCGGCGGGAGACATGACGACAAATGCGGGCCTCCCGTTCTGCGTGATCACAAGCGGATTTGCCCGGTCGGCAAGGTCCTTGATGATGCGAGCAGCACGAGCCTTGAACTGGCCCAGGGGAATGATGTCCTCGGAAACGTTTAGCCGTTTCATCTCGTCACCTCGCAGTACATGATCCGTATATGGGTAGAATACAGACTACATATGGTCCTTCGTCAATCATGGTGGGTTTCTGGAGAGGATGCGGGAGGGTTTAGCTGCCGATCGCGAGAACCCCCATGGGCGACGAGGTGGCCATGGTGCCGCCGTTGTCCGTGTCGTCGACGTGCAGCGTGGTGCCGTCGTGGTGGTGCCAGTACGAGGCATCGGGGGCCAGGTTCATGACAAGGCCCGAGGCGGTGCCGGGCAGGTCCACGGCCAGCGACCGGATCGGGCCCCTGTCCCGGGAGAAGAGGACGAAGCGGCTCTCGATCAGGACGCCTGCCACGCCCGTGTCCTCGAGGAGGGTCGTGGTCGGTCTCGTGGCGGGTGGATCCACGAGCGTGATGACGTTGAGGAACACGTCGAGCAGGGCCGGCGTTGTTGCCTCGACGGTCAGGGTGTACTGGCCCAGGTCGGTCCTCTTCGAGTAGCCGTCGTCCCTGCCGTCGGTGTGGGGGCAGAAGGAGTGGAGCCGGCCCGTCACGTCCTCGGCGTCGAAGTAGTGGGGGATGGAGACGGTCAGGACGTCCACGTCCATGTCCGAGCTCGTGACGGAGTCGATGCGGGTCCAGTGGTCGTAGGAGTTGCCCAGCGGCCGGTAGATGCGATAGCCCCAGGCCGAGCAGGGATCGTACGTCCCGAACAGCGTGGTCTCGTCGTTGCCCGTGATGCGTACCTCCTGGGAGGTGCCCCCGCAGGAGACATGGACCATGTGGTCCGTCCACTGGCCCGGGATCCAGCTCCGCGTGTCGTCGCGCAGCCCGGTGGCCGAGACCTCCTCCGTGGGCGAGGAGCTCACGTAGTTCTGCTCGGTGCCGTCGAACACGATGTCCTCGGTGGTCCCCTCCTGGCTCGCTCCCGTGATCGTGATCGTGCCCTCGGTGTCCGCGCCCACGGCGAAGATCTCGAGCCAGCGCGGGATCTCCGAGTCGGTGACCTCTCCCGTGCCCAGGGGCAGCGGGCCAGCGCCCAGCACGGTGTCGCCGCCGCGCGAGACGATCCGGTTGGTCGCCGGCAGGAGCGTGTCGATGTAGGTCGTGTTCGAGGGATCGAGGATCTCGACTGCAGTGCAGTCGTCCCAGGCCTCCATGCCCTGCACGCTTCCCGCGAGGGTGCAGGAGGTGGTGGGCGGGTCCACGGTGTGCACGACCCACACCTTGCGGTAGGAGGGATCCACGGTCTGCACGCGGTCGAAGATCACGAAGAAGGACGGTCGCAGGAACACCATCTCCCGCTCGAAGAAGTCGATCTTGGCCGTGTAGGCCGCGGTGGCGTCCGCTGCGGCGTACGTCCAGTCCCCCTCCACGTGCTCGAAGCGGATGACGTTCGCGGTCTCGTACAGGCTCAGTGGGTGGGTGGGGTTGGACGTGCGGCAGGGCTCCTCGGTGAACCATGTGGGGTGCTCGAGATCCGCGGCCGCGATGGAGATCTCGAACATCTGTCCGCCCATGTTGTCCGAGTCGACCAGCTCGGGCCCGGAGTGAAGTGGGCCCCTCTCCGAGTTCTCGTCGATGGAGAGGCACTCGTCCGGGTCGAAGATCTTCATGGTGTTCTTGGCGATGGAGCGGATGTGGTACCAGTGGTGCCGGGCGTTGTCGTCGTTGTTGCGGATGCGCGCCCCGCCGTGCGGGAAGACGTTGGTCTTGCGGTGGATGAGGAACGACCCCGCGTCCTCGTAGCGGCGGCTGATGCCCTCGCCGGCGATGAGGACCCCGAACGCGGCATCGTCCGTCCAGTCGGAGCGCATGGACACCAGGCCCGGCCCGCTGAAGTACATGGCCGTGGGATCGCCGTCGGGCGAGACCGGCTCGAGGTCAGCGTCGTGGAACAGCAGGTCCCAGTACATGCCGCCATACGGAGCGCCGCACAGCGGGCGGTTGCGTCCCTCGATGAAGTAGTGCTGCATGCGGCCGTCGCCGTACAGCCACGCGGTGAGGGCCACGGCGTCGTGACGCGGCTGATCGATCCAGTCGGTCTGCGTGTTCCAGATGCGGGCCTGGACGTGCGAGCTGGTGCCCGCACGGCGGCACCACTGGTCGGACTCGTAGCGGCCTCCCAGGTGGGGGTTGGCCAGGTTCTGGTAGTAGCGGCCGCGGCACTCGTCGTGCAGGAAGCCGGTGAACCTGTCCTGTCCCGTGAGGAAGTAGAACTCGGACAGGACGTTGATGCTGTAGGACTCCTCGGACGAGTCGTAGCCGAAGTTGTCGTACATGCCGCCGCAGGTTCCGGGCAAGGCGTCGTTGTGCGTGGGATCGCCGGCCACCCGGTCCTCGATCCGCTTGAAGTTGCCCGTCTCCGAGAGCTCCTCGTGCACCAGGGCGATGTAGTTGAGGCAGTCGAAGGGATAAGACGCCGGGTCCTTGTCCATCTCCTGGGGCGTCAGGGCGAACGCGCCCGCGTAGGCCAGTGCCCGGCTCACACCGTAGGCCGAGTGATATCCCCAGCTCACGTCGTCCTCCTGCGACTGCGCGATGGAGTTCCAGTACCAGACGTCCGGGTTCTCGTGGACGCGGTCCATGACGGACGTCTTGATGGAGTCGGGCACGTGATCCCACATGAGATCCAGGGCCAGGAGCTCTCCGAGGCCGGGGTCATCGGCGTCCGGGAACCGGTCGATGAAGCTGTCGCGGTAGGCGCTCTCGCCCGTGGCGAGGTAGAGCAGCGCGAGGTTGGGCAGGTCCACGGGATCACCCGAGTCCTCGGCCTCCCGGACGAGATCGAACCACGAGGACCATGGCTCCCGCGCCCCGGCTCCGTGCATGCGTGCCAGCGCGACCGCCAGCTCGTCGGGTGAGACGAGAACGCGAGGATGGCGCGCCCGGACGTCGAACCCGCCGCTCGTGCCGAGCCAGCCGTCGCAGTCCTCGTCGATGTCGTTGTCGTCCACCTCGGTCGTCGGCACGCAGTCTATCTCCGCATCGCCGTCCGTGCTCGAATCATCCGGGGTGCCGGACTTGCCGCAGGAGCAGGCCGCAAGCAGCGCCGCCAGCGTGACAAGAACAGTTGCTCGAAGTGCCATGCGCACCCTCCTGTGAAGACGACATTGTACACCGTCCGTTGCGGGCAGGCACCCGGGAGGGTAGGCTGGAATCATGATGCGATCGATGACGTTCGTCCTTGGTGCTCTGCTGCTGGGCTGCTCGGGAGGCGGCTCGTCCGGCGACGCGGGCGTGGACGCGGAGGTGCCGCCTACTGAATCCCTTCCGCCTCACTGGCAGGTGGGGCTTGAGCCCGGGGTCAACAGGTGGCTGGCCTGGGACTACCCGAACGACGAGGGCATCGAGGCGCACGAGCACGTGTTCGCGGCAGAGGACTTCGAGGCGGGCGAGATCCTCATCGAAACCGAGGAGGACCGCTACCGTCTCAACGTGACCGTGGTGGACACCGAGAGCCACACGGGCACGTACGCCGGGGAGCATGCCTGGCCCTACGACCTCCACGGGCCCACCTGCCGGTTCGCCCTTCCCGCGGACGCGCACGGCGGCGACGAGTACCCGTCCTACTTCGTCAGGATGTGCTTCAACTACGACGAGAGCTTCCACCCCGGCGACATCGAGAGAGCCGTGGGCGTCAAGGGATTCGGGATCACCTGCGAGGTGGGCGACCACGGCGTGAACGTGCCGTGCGACGGCACGAACTGGTACAACGCGCAGGTGCAGTACGTGGGATGGGGCCCCAGCGCCAAGCCCGAGGCCAACGACGGTTTCCTGTGGGTGGGGCACCTCTACAGCTACAACCCCTACCCCGGGAGCTCCCTGCCCGCCCTGGGCGAGCTTCTCGTGACCGATCCGGCCGCGGGAAGCCGGCCCTACCGGTTCTCGTCGTACGCGGATCCGTTCTTCTACATCGGCTTCGGCGACTGGCACTGCTACGAGGTTGGGCTCTACCTCAACACGCCCGGCAACCACGACGGCGAGTCGCGGTTCTGGATAGACGGGGTCCTGCAGTCGCGCGTCACGAACATGCGCTATCGCGACATAGAGGACCTCTACC
>JAFDER010000334.1 GCA_019310245.1 Deltaproteobacteria bacterium | reverse complement strand
CTCCCTTGTCGGTTATGTCCTCCTGCTCCTTCATCAGGTGGATCACGGGGTCGGGAGTGTGGGGCTTGAACTCGCAGGAGTTCGCCGACTTGAGCCCCAATACGCTGCGCGCGAACTCGATGACGGCGATCTGCATGCCCAGGCAGATGCCGAAGTAGGGCCCGCGCCCCTCGCGCGCGAAGCGTGCAGCGGCGATCTTGCCCTCGATGCCCCTGTCCCCGAAGCCGCCCGGGACGAGGATCGCGTGGGCGCTCTCGAGCATCCCGGTGCCGTCCTTCTCGATCTGCTCGGAATCCACGTACTCGATGTTGACCCGTGCGCGGCTGGCCAGTCCCCCGTGGACGAGAGCCTCGTGCAGGGACTTGTACGAGTCCTTGAGATGGACGTACTTGCCGACGATGGCGATCGTGACCTCGCTCTCGGGCGCGAGCAGGGCGTCCTCGATCTTCTTCCACTTCGCGAGCCGGGAGGCGCGGCTCCAGATGTTCAGTCCGTCGGCGATGAGCTTGTCGACGCCCTGGCTCTTGAGCATCCTCGGAACCTGGTAGACGCTCTCCACGTCCTGCGCCGAGACGACGGCTTCCGGCGTGAGGTTGCAGAACAGGCCGATCTTCTCCCTGTGCTCCGTCTCGATGGGGCGGTCGCTCCGGCACACGAGGATGTCGGGCTGGATGCCGATCTCGCGCAGGGCCTTGACCGAGTGCTGGGTCGGCTTGGTCTTGAGCTCCTCGGCGGGTCCGATCCAGGGAAGGAGCGTCACGTGGACCGACAGGGAGTTCTGGTCGCCGAGCTCCACGCGCATCTGACGGATGGCCTCGAGGAAGGGCAGGCTCTCGATGTCTCCCACCGTGCCTCCCACCTCCACGATCGACACGTCCACGCCCTCGCTGGCGCGCTTGATCTGATCTTTGATCTCGTTGGTGATGTGCGGGATGATCTGGACGGTCTTGCCCAGGTACCCCCCGGCCCGCTCCTTGTCGATGACGGCCTTGTAGACCTTGCCCGTCGTGATGTTGTGGTCCCGCGAGAGCCGCACGGACGTGAACCTCTCGTAGTGGCCCAGGTCGAGATCGGTCTCCGCACCGTCATCGGTGACGAACACCTCGCCGTGCTGCAGGGGGTTCATGGTTCCCGGATCGAGATTCAGGTAGGGATCCATCTTGATGAGGGTCACGACGAGACGACGATCCTCCAGCAGTGCACCGATCGCAGCCGAGGTGAGTCCCTTGCCGATCGATGAGACCACGCCGCCCGTGACGAAGATGTATTTCGTTCCCTGCACCGCCATGCTGAAGCGGTCTATAGGATGGTCCGTGAGGTGTCAACCCGGGAGGGCAACGTCCTCGAAAGTCCTCGGGATTCAGGTACCGGCGGGCGGCGCCACGAGGACCTCGCGCTGGCTCTTTCCCGGCACGGAGGGCCCCACGATCCCCTCGGCCTCCATGCGCTCGACGATCCGGGCGGCGCGGTTGTAGCCAATCCTGAGCTTGCGCTGGAGGTAGGAGATGGAGGCCTTCTTCTCGTTCGTGACGATCAGCACGGCGTCCCCGTACCTCTCGTCCACGTCGTCGTCGAGACCGTCGAGGAGCCCGTCGTCGTCGCCGGCCTCGAGAATCTCCTCATGGTACGTGGGACCGGCCTGCTCGCGGAGGAAATCGGCGACCTTGTGGATCTCCCCGTCCGAGACGAACGCTCCGTGCACCCTCGTCAGCTCCGAGGTGCCGGGCGGCAGCATCAGCATGTCGCCCTCTCCCAGCAGGCTCTCGGCGCCGTTCGTGTCGAGCATCACCCTGGAGTCCACCTTGGATGCAACCTTGAAGGCGATGCGGCAGGGGAAGTTGGACTTGATGAGGCCCGTGACCACGTTCACGCTCGGACGCTGCGTCGCGACGATGAGGTGGATGCCCGCAGCCCTGGCCTTCGCGGCGAGCCTCGTGACTGCCCACTCCACGTCCCGCGCGCTCATCATCATGAGATCGGCGAACTCGTCGATCACGATCACCACGTACGGGAGCTTCTCCAGATCCTCGCCCCCGTCGGGATCGGGCGCTCCGGCCTCGGCCTTGAGCTTCTCCACCTTGCGATTGAAGGAGAGGATGTCCCTGGTGCGCAGGTCCGAGAACTTCTGGTAGCGCTTCTCCATCTCGTCGACGGCCCACCTCAGGGCGCTCGAGGCGTGCTTCATGTCCGTGACGACGGGAAGCAGGAGATGGGGAATGCCGTGGTACGGCTGGAGCTCCACGGTCTTGGGATCGACGAGGATGAGACGGAGCTCTTCCGGCGTGAACTTGAAGAGCAGGCTCATCAGGATCGTGTTGATCGCCACGCTCTTGCCGCTGCCCGTCGTGCCGGCGATGAGCAGATGAGGCATGCGCGCCAGATCCCTGACGAACGGCTTGCCGGCGATGTCCTTGCCCACGGCGAGAGGCAGCCGGACGGAGTCCCTCGAGAACTGTCCGTCGCCGAGGATCTCGCTGAGGTAGACCGTCTCCCTCTTCGGAGTGGGGAGCTCGAAGCCCACCGCGTTCTTCCCGGGGATGGGCGCCACGATGCGGACCTTGGTCACCTCGAGGCTCATCGCGAGATCGTCATCCAGCCTGGCGATGGTGGAGACCTTGGTCCCGACCTCGGGGCGCAGCTCGACGGTCGTCACCACGGGTCCGGCGAAGATCCCGGTCACCGTGCCCCGAACGCCATAGTTCGTGAGTGTCTCGCGCAACCGCTCGGCCAGCGCCTTGAGTTCCTCTTCCGAGACCGTGGTCTCGGCCGGAGGCGGCTCCTCGAGGAAGCTGAGGGGAGGCAGCTCGAAAGCCCCGGCGACGTGCTCCGTCTTGCGGGGCGGCTTTTGCCGGGCCGAGCGCGCGGGGAGCCTGACGGGCGGATCGGAATCCTCGTCCGGACGACCGGCCGATTCGCGCAGGTGGATCTCCGGCTCCGGCGCGTCGTCCGGCTCGTCCTCGGGCTCCAGGGCGGGAGGAGCGTCCGGTGCCGCCCTCCTGGTGAGCCTGGCGGCCGCCGAGAATGCGGCCACCGCAGCACGAGCCGCATGGGAGGCAGCCTGTCGTCCGGCCCTCAAGGCGATGGAAGCAAGCACCGAGGTGAAGGCACGCGGTCCGATGCCGGAGAGCAGGACCATGAGCACCAGGAGGCCGACAGTGAGCAGCATGAACGAGCCGGGCCCCGCGAACAGCCCCACCATCTTGTCGCCCAGTAGAGCTCCGGCGGCCCCGCCTGCCATGTGGCCCCCGCGCACGGTCAATCCGACCCATCCCACGTGCAGGATCGCGCTCGCGAGCACGACGACTGCCACCACCCCGAGCACGCGCAACGGATGGAAGGCGTTCCTGCGGGCAGCGAGCGAGACCAGGGCACCGATGATCAGCGACACGGGCACGAGGAGCGAGGCATGCCCCGTGATCTGGTAGAGGGCAAAGGAGAGGTAGGCGCCGGCGGGCCCGGTCCAGCTCCCGCTCGCGGGCAGCCCGTCAGGATCGAGCCCGCGGTACGTGATCAGGCTGAGCAGGAGGAACACGCCGAGAACGAGAACGCCGACCTGTGCCACCTCGAGGAGGAGAGCGTGCAGCGCGGCGCGATCGACGCTCGTCGCGCTCGGGGCGACCCTGCTGTTTCCTCTCTTCCTGGACATGAAGACGCGTCACTCCTTCGAGCAGCATGATCATTCTAATCCGCGCGCGAGCAGGGGATCCAAAAACAGAGAAAGGCGCACGCGGCCTCAACTCGACGTGTTTCCTCTGAAAAAAAACGCACAAGGCAAGAGGCGACAATCGCGGCAAGAAATGGTAGTATTTTATCACCGCCGCCAAGAGTGTTTACCGATCAGGTAATGCACGGGATGCCAAACGGCGCACACGCCCATCCCATGCGGACCAGCGCAAATCGTGGACCCGGGGAGGCACTGATCCCGAAACGGGCTGACAAGGTCCTGTTATTTGCACTCGGAATGGACGTGGTAGTTGAAGTTAATTTTGCAAAGTTTAATCTAATTATACATTTTTATGTTGACACTGATCTCATTTGTCTATAATTATCCACAATATCAACGTCGGCTCTCGCCCAGGGCCTTATGGGGTCGTAGCTGGAGCGTGGGTCGGAAAGGCAATGGAGGGAGAAAGCTCCCCCAGAAAAAATGGTCGCGAAAAGCGACCGCTGTGATAACCCAAGCGCCAGGAGGAGGTCATGGTAGTCAAGAAGAAGGCCAAGAAGAAGAAGCCGGCCAAGAAGAAGGTCGCCAAGAAGAAGGTGGCCAAGAAGAAGAAGAAGGTCGCCAAGAAGAAGAAGGTGGCCAAGAAGAAGAAGAAGCCGGCCAAGAAGAAGAAGGTGGCCAAGAAGAAGAAGAAGCCGGCCAAGAA
>JAFDER010000333.1 GCA_019310245.1 Deltaproteobacteria bacterium | reverse complement strand
CTCGACCGCGTCCTGATCATGGTGGATGTCGGTCGCATCGAGATCCGGCTCGACGGTGCCGTCAACGGGCGGTTTTACCGGCTGGGTGTCGAACTTGAGGGCGCACCCGGCCGTGATCAGGAGAAAGGCGAGGGGAATGAAGGCCTTGCATGGCCCGTTGATCATCCCCCGCTTTTGATGGACACGCATTCTTACAGTCATTCTACACTCTGATCCGATCAGACTCAACAGGTATGCAATGGCCGCGCGAATCTCCGCGATTGTATTGCACATTTCCCTTAATAAAGGCAGGCCGTTCGGCAAGCCCTTCGACAAGCTCAGGGCAAGTTCGGGGAAGCGGCTACGGGCAGGCGTCGTGCGACAGCGAGAGGATCGCCGAGGAGTCCGCGCACACGTTGACGTTGGCCGTGACCGTGCGCTCCTCCTCGCCTGTGCCCTCCACGCACAGGACTCTCCAGCGCAGGAGCAGCTGGGCCGTGTCTCCCGCGCCCATCGCGGAGTCCACGTAGCTGAAGGTTGCCAGCGAGGGGGACTGCCAGCGAGGGGGACTCCTGGATCACGTTCTCCGCCGTTCCGTCGCCGGACAGCACCGTGACGATGAGGCAGGGCGGCCCGGCGCACGTCGAGGTCGTGCCGGCCGAGGCGAGCGAGACGCTCACCCCGACCGATCCCGCCTCCGACGTGGTGTCCACGGCCGAGACGCTCCATTCCGTCACCGCCTCGCAGCCCGGCACGGTGGGCTCGATGGCCGTGTCCGTCGAGGTGTCCGAGCGCAGGCTCGGCTTCGATTCCTGGCACCCGCTGGCGAGCCAGATGGCAAGAATTCCTGCAAGGACGCGTGCGGTGGTCATGGGCTCCTCCTGAGTCTACTCGAAAAGCGTTGTCATTCCCACTCGATCGTTCCGGGTGGCTTCGTCGTGACGTCCAGCGCCAGCCCCGTCACCCCGGGCAGGGCCAGGAGCTCAGGCCCGATCTCGTCGATCAGGCGCCGCGGCAGCTCCGCCGGCCGCGCCGTCATGGCGCGCTCGCTCAGCACGGGTCGTATCACGATGAGCTCCTCACCCTGTCCGTCGAGGCACAGGGGGACGAGCACCGTGGGGCACTGCCAGACGGTGCGCATCATGTCGTGCCGCTCGAGCGCCCGCATCACGATGTCATCGGCTTGCCTGAGCAGGTCGAACCGCGAGCGTGTTGCGAGGGCCTCGAGCGGCTCGGCGCTCGTCACGCCCTTTCCGCTCAGGTCCCAGACGCAACGGTTCACGCCCGAGATCTCCTTGTAGATGCGCGCGGCCACGCGCTCCACCGTCTCGAACGACGCGTCGCCCCACAGCATCACGGGCTGCTCGTAGGCCCTCAGGTCCGCCTTGACGCCCACGGAGCGCAGCGGCAGGACCACGCCGGCCACGCCGTGCGGCCTGGCGATCGCGTCGATGGTGGGCTGGTGCGCCGCCGGGTCGTGTCCCGGGGCCGGCGTGCCGTCCGAGCACAGCAGCCTGACTCCGAGCCCCGGACCCGGGAAGGGATGCCTCCACACGATGCGCGGATCCAGCCCGAGCTTCTCCCCCAGCTCCCTCACCTCCACCTTGTAGAGCTCCGCGATGGGCTCGACGACGCGGCCCTCGGATATCATGTCCTGGATGATCCCGACGCGGTTGTGGTGCGTCTTGATCGTGTCGGCGCGCTTCGTGCCGCCGGTCTCGACGGTGTCTGGGTAGATCGTTCCCTGGCCGAGGAGCATGTCCTCCAGGCCGAGGCTCCGGGCCTCCTGCTCGAAGACCTCGATGAAGGTCTCGCCGATGGCCCTGCGCTTCTGTTCGGGGTCGGTGAGCCCATCGAGCGCCGCGAGGAACGTGTCCGAGGCGTCGCGGAAGTGGAGGCTCTCGCCCATCCCCACGCGCCGGAGCTCCTCGATGACGAGACGGCTCTCGTCCTTTCGCATCATGCCGTTGTCGATGTGCAGGAGCTTGAGCTGTCCGGGAGGCAGGGCCTCGATGAGCAGCGCCGCGCACACCGAGGAGTCCACTCCACCCGAGACCAGCAGGAACACTCCCCGCTCCCCGGCCTGCCTCTTGATGCTCTCCACCTGCTCCTCGATGTATCTCTCCATCGTCCATGTCGGCCGGCAGCCGCACACCTCGAGCACGAAGGCGCGCAGGATGTGCTCGCCGTACTGCGTGTCGTCGACCTCCGGGTGGAACTGGAATCCGAAGCGGCGCCGCTCATGGTCCGCGATGGCCGCGTTTCTGTGGATCTCCTCGTCCCCCTCCACGGTGGTCCAGCCGATCTCCTCGAACCCCTCCGGAAGCTCGGTGACCGTGTCGTAGTGGCTCATCCACACGGTCTGCTCCGCCGGCGTGCCCCGGAAGATCGGCGAGTCGCCCTGGACGTGCAGCGTCGCGAACCCGAACTCGTTGCGCGTGTGCTCGACCTTCCCGCCGTAGTACAGGGCGATCTGCTGGTGGCCGAAGCAGAAGCCCATGATGGGGATGTCCATCTCGAAGATGGCCTTCGTGTAGTCGGACTCGTCGCCGAACGACGCCAGGGCCGGACTGCCCGAGATGATGATCCCGCTCACACCCTCGAAAGCCTCGACGGGGTCCTCGGGCTGTCGGATCTCCGCCAGGACGCTGAGTCTGCGGACCTTTGTGGCGATGAGGTGCGCATACTGTCCGCCGAAGTCGATGACGGCGATGCGGTCGTGCTCCATGGATTTCTTATAATCGAGCGGCCGCTCGAAGTCGACAGCCGATGGATGCGGGACCGGGTTCCGGTCAGCCGGCGTCGAAGATCCTGCGCACGGTCCTGAGGAAGTCCTCCGCGTCGAAGGGCTTGCGGATCATGGCCCTCGCCCCCGCCCTGCGGGCCTCGTCATCGTCCCAGGTCACCGAGTTGCCGCAGGCGATGATGACCTTCATCCCGGGGTCCAGCTCGAGGATCTTCTCGAGCGTCCTCTTCCCCCCCATCCTGGGCATGACCATGTCCATGACGACCATGTCGATCCCGCCGCTTCCGGCGCGCAGAGCCTCGACGGCCTCCACCCCGTCGCGCGCCGTCATGACCGTGTAGCCGAAGTCGCCGAGCATCTGCTCGCTCACGCGGCGGATGAATTCCTCGTCATCGACGACGAGGATCGTCTCGTCCCCACCCCGCGGGGGCTCCTGCGCCACGTTCGTGGACTTGCCCGCCACCTCGTCGGCCGCCGGGAGGTGGATGCGGAACGTGGTCCCGCGCCCCTCCCGGCTCTCGCAGGTGATCAGGCCGTCATGGCTCCTGACGATCCCGTAGACCACTGACAGCCCGAGCCCGGTGCCCCGCCCCGGCTCCTTCGTCGTGAAGAAGGGCTCGAACACGTGCTCCAGGGTCTCGGGGTTCATCCCCTGACCCGTGTCCGACACCTCGAGGGTCACGTAGTCGCCCGGCGAGGCGTCGAGGTGGGCCTCGCAGTCGGCCTCGTCGAGCCGCGCGGGACGCGTGGAGATCCGCAGTGTGCCTCCCTCGGGCATGGCGTCCCTGGCATTGACTGCCAGGTTCATGATGACCTGCTCGATCTGCGACGGGTCCGCACCGATCGTCACGGGTGAACCGAAGAGATCGAACTCGACCCTGACCGCGCGCGTCAGCGTGCGGATCAGGAGATCCCGCATCCTGTCGATCTCGACGTTCAGATCCATGACGAGCTTCTGGCTCTCGGTCTTGCGGCTGAAGGTGAGGATCTGTCTTGTCAGATCTCCGGCCTGGTGCGAGAGGTGCTCGATCTCCCCGAGCGGGCCGCGGGCCTCATCGTCCTGCGGCCTCCTGCGCAGGAGCAGCTGCGTGTAGCCCAGGATGGCGTGCAGCAGGTTGGAGAAGTCATGTGCGATCCCGCCCGCCAGGTGTCCCAGGGCGTTCATCTTCTCGGCGTGCTGGAGCTGCTGCTGGAGCCTCTCCTGCTGGGTGACGTCCCTGAAGATCCCCTGCAGGACCGTCCTTCCCCGGTAGGTGACGAGCGAGGCCGAGTACTCGGCCCGGAAGGTCGTCCCGTCCCTGCGGACGGCCGTGACGACGATGTTCTTGGGGCTCATCACATCGCCCCGGCGTCTGGACTCCAGACGCTTGACGAGCATGGATCGATCCTCGGGGGCGATGAGGCTCCACATGTCGGGCTCGTCCTCGATCGTGTACCCGAACATGTCCCGGCACCTCTGGTTCGTGAAGATGATCTTCTGCTCCTGCATGTCGAAGACGAAGTAGCCGTCGAGGGTGTCCTCCACCAGCGATCGGTACCTCTTCTCGCTCTCCCTGCCCTCCTTCTGTGCCTTCTTGAGGTCCGAGATGTCGATGTTCACGCCCACCACCCCGCGCACGCGACCACCGTCGAACACCGGCGCGATGATGTTGTAGCTCTGGAACGTCCTGTCCCCGAGCAAGTACTCCACCTCCCCCTCGACCACCTCTCCGGCGAAGGCGCGCCTGTTGTTCTCCATCCACAGGGCGCGCACCTCGTCGTTCGGCGCCATGTCCTCGGGCCTCTTGCCGACCACGTCCCGCCAGTGGCTCCGGCACACGGAGTTCTGGAGCACGTAGCGGCCGTCTGCGTCCAGCGCGAAGAAGTCGAAGGGAAGGCTCTCGATGAGTGCCAGCAGGCGGGCGCTGTCGTCGCCGAGCGGCGTGTCCGTCCGGCCGGACTCCAGCTCGGCGACCCTGCGGCGCAGGGAGGTGATCTCCTCCTCGAGCCGCGATCTGTCCTGTTCCTCGTGTCCCATGCGCTCCGCCGCGTTTTCGTCGTGTCCGATCGAATTCCTAGTGAATCCTCCCGCTTCGTGCAAGGTTGGCGCGGGGAGGCTTTTCTGGTACGCCGGATCTCATGCGAGGGAGTCCATGAGCTTCGAACACAACGATTACCTCAGCTGGTACATCCCCAGGATGAT
>JAFDER010000332.1 GCA_019310245.1 Deltaproteobacteria bacterium | reverse complement strand
TCTGGACGGGCTCGCAGTACGCCATGAGCTGGCACGACAACCGTGAGGCCAACTACGAGATCTACTTCACTCGAATGAACGACACCGGCGGCGAGATGGGCGCGGACCAGCAGATCACCAACGTCTCCGGCTCCTCCTACGACTCGTCACTCGTCTTCACCGGTTCCGAGTTCATCGTGGCCTGGCACGACGACATGACCGGCGACTCGGAGATCTACCTGGCCCGCATCGATCTTGCCGGCAACAAGACCAGCGACGACCTGCGCATCACCAACGAGTACGACTTCTCCGGCGACGCCTCCCTCGTCTGGACGGGGAGCCAGTTCGGCCTCTCCTGGACCGACGAGCGCACCGACAATCCCGAGATCTTCTTCAACGTCATCGATTATTGTGATTAAGCGTCAGGCGCGATGACGCGCAGGCGCGGGAAGTAGGTGCGGTACCGGTTCGCATCACGTGTCAGGAGCGTCATGCCTCCGACCGTCGCGTGAGCGCCGATGTAGAAGTCGGGCAGGGTCGAGACCTTCTTGCCTCTTCTCTTCCTGTACTGCATGAAGCACTTCCCCGCGAGGAACCCGGCCTCCCAGGGCAACGGCATCCGTCGGAAGTGCTCGTGCGGAAGCGCTGCCTCGAGGTCCTCGATCCTCGTGAAACGGACCGAGACCTCGGCGTAGATGATGGGGTTTATGGCGAGCACGCCGCGATCCGCCTGTCGTGACATGGCCGAGGTCGACCACTCCATCCACGTGCGATCTTGCGTGAGTACGTCCAGGATGACGTTCGAGTCGACGAGAGTGTAGGGCATGGCAGCCTCAGGACCTGCCGCGCGTCAGGGCCATGATCTCGTCGGTCGTCATCTTGACCGTTCCGCGCCCTCGCATGTGCTCGATGAGGCGTCTGCCCCGCCCGGACTTCCTCTTCACCTTCACGATCTTCACCGCATTGCCATCCACCTCGAAAACCACTTCGGAGCCGGGGAGCAGGCCCAGCCTCTCGCGGATCTCCACCGGGATGGTCACCTGTCCCTTCGACGTGATTCTCATGTCAGCCTCATGGTAAGAATCTAACATTTCTTACTCTACCTCCCTTCCCGGACCGGATCAAGCCCGCTCCCAGCCTGTATCGCCGCTTCCTGCCGAGGAGTTTCCCGTTTCAGGGCATCTGGCAGCCGAGCCTGACGAGCTCCACGTCCACGTCCGCCTCGCCGCCGCCGCGATCCACGGCGTAGGCGATCGCGTACGCCTCTCCGTCCCAGGCGATCGAGGGCATGGATGCGTCCCGGTCCACGGGAACGAGGACGGAGCTTCCGATCGGCGTGCCGTCCAGGAGGGTGCGGTGGATGACGAGCTGCCGATAAGCCGACGGGTCGTCCAGGTCGGCCGAGGCCAGGGCAATCGCCAGCGTGTCGCCGTTCAGCGTGATGCTGACATCGTACGGGGCGCTGGCTGTAAGTCCCACGCCGTCGAGCGTCATCGTCTCGGCGGTCTCTCGCTCGTGGTCGTACCGACCGAGAAGCACGGGCAGCACCGGGTCCCCGGGTGCGGTATCCACTCCGAAGACCACCATGTCATGCGTGTCGGTGAGGACCATGTCTGCCGGATGGCCGTGACCGGGGCTGGTATCCGCGAACGGGCTGTGAAGCGTCGTGGAGTACCCTCCCGCGGTGAACCTCAGTGCGGTGAGCTCGAAGTGTGAGCTGGATGGATCGTCGACGTGCGAGAGGACGTGGTAGTCGTCGGCCTGCGTGGCGAGCAGGGGCCTCCTGAAGCTCTCGGAGGGCTCGTCGCTATCGACGCTCATCAGGTCGAGGATGACCAGGTCCTCGCTCAGCCTGGCGAAGGCTGCGGCGCGCGGACCCATCTGCCAGGTGAATCCGTATCCGTTCTGACCGAGAACGGCCCGGGCGTGGCTCGCCTCGCTCTCCGAGGTGATCAGGACACCGATGTCGATGAGGACGTCTCCCGCCGCGTCGGCGAGGTTCGCGATCAGGTTGTCGTCCGGACTGGCCGTGACGAGGAGCACGCCGTAGTTGCGTGCCGACGGGTTCCACTCGGCCTGGATCTCCTCGATGACGTAGAGGTCGGGCAGGATCTGCCGTGTGGGGCCGGCCACCTCGGCCTCGAGACTCACGGGCGTGAAGTACGCGGTCTGCGTGAGGGGCATGGGATCGACGCGGCGGCCCGAGTAGAACACCCCGTAGCGGCTCCCGGCCCACGCGAGGTCGATGCGCGTGACCTGCTCGAACCCGACGTCCTCGTTGACGTGCGAAGGGCCGGAGAGGATCTGGAAGGTGCCGGAGACGCACTCGCCGAGCGTGCAGTCGTCGAGGCACGTGCGCCATCCCGGGCACTCGGGGCCGCGGCAGGGCTCGTCCGAGCCGTCGCACTCCTCTCCCTCCTCCACGATGGCGTTGCCGCAGACGGGATCGGTCTCGGCCGGGACGTCGGTCGCGTCTGGCTCGCCGGAGACGCCGGTGTTCGCGCAGGCAGGCAGGCAGAGCCAGGCGAGCATCGCCAGCACGGCCGTGCGTGTGATTGTCACGGGCATCTGCTTTGATGATACGGCGGGTGAGGGAGGAATCAAGGATGGGCGCCGTGAGGGTACTGTTTCTGTCGGACACGCACCTGGGATTCGATCTGCCGATGCGACCAAGGGTCTCGATGCGAAGGCGGGGGCCCGACTTCTTCGCGAACTACGAGATGGCGCTGGAGAGGGCCCTCGAGGCCGGGGTCGACGCGGTGGTGCATGGAGGCGACCTCTTCTACAGGAGCAGGATCCCGCACAGGCTCGTGGACATGGCCTTCGCTCCCCTGGTGCGCGTGGCCGGGGCGGGCGTTCCGGTCTACCTCGTGCCCGGGAACCACGAGCAGTCGGCGATCCCGCGGAGCCTGCTCGCGTCCAGCCCGAACATCCACGTGTTCGACAGGCCGAGGACGTTCGTGCTCGAGGCGCGGGGATGTACCCTGGCGCTGTGCGGCTTTCCGTACGAGCGGGAGGGGATCAGGACCTCGTTCAGGCGCGTGCTCGAGCGGACGGGATGGAGGGACGTCAAGGCCGATGGCCACGTCCTGTGCATGCACCACTGCGTCGAGGGCGCGACCGTGGGGCCCGTGGGCTTCACCTTCCGCCACGGGCACGACGTGGTGCGTGCGGACGACATCCCGGCCGGGCTCGCGGCCGTGCTCTGCGGGCACGTGCACCGCTTCCAGGTGCTCACCAAGGGACTGCGCGCCCCGGTGTTCTACGCGGGATCGATCGAGAGGACGTCGTTCGCGGAGAAGGGCGAGATGAAGGGCTATCTGGATCTGGAGATCGGCTACAAGGTGAACCGGTGGTCGTTCCACGAGCTGCCGGCCCGGCCCATGGTGCAGCTGGATCTGTACGTGGGGGGGCTGAGGCGCGAAGAGGTCAGGTCATGGCTCGAGCTCTCGCTGGGGAGGCTCCCGGACGAGAGCGTGGTCAAGATAGGCGTGCACGGCGAGGTGAGCGCGGAGGCGGCCCCGCTTCTCAGGGCCGGGGCATTGCGGGCGCTGGCGCCCGACATGAACGTGAGCCTGTCCTTCGGTCGCGTCGACGGTGTGATCAGAAGCGGACCTCGGTGGCGTAGTCCGGATGGGCCACGTCCAGCGTGACTGACGTTGCCTGCGGGTTGCAGGGGGGCCGGACGATGTACGCCTTGCAGGGACACGGGCTGTTCTTCTCGAAGTGCTCGCGCAGGTCCTGCTCGCGATCGTCCGGGATGCGCAGGGTGGTCCTGTCGATCTCGATCTTCTGATCTTCCGATTCGATGATGTGGACGGCCCGGAAGACGGTGGTGCCCTCGGGGTCGGAAGCGAGCTCCGACTTCTCGGCAGACATCAAGATGAACGTGCACGTGCCCTCGAGATGCTCGTTGTTGCATCCGCCGGTCTCCGGCACCACCTCCATCTCCTCCGCCTCCTCCATCTGCTCGGGCGGAGGTGGTGCGGGCGGGTTCTTGCACGAGCAGCCGGTGACGAGGGCCAGCAGCAGGATGTACGGGATGATCTTCATGCCCGTGCTTCTACCACAGCGGGTTGCAAAAGAGGACCAGGGGCTTCAATCGAAATGTGAGCAATGTAGGTCTAACACAGTGTAATTCAATGGTTTGTCTGGGGTGCTTATTCAGGGCAATAGACCCGGCGTTCCGGCCGACTTAACCTTGGAGACGGAGATGGCACAGGCGGACGCACAGGCGATCGAGGAGATCTTCGCGGGCCGGTACCGGGAGATGCTGGCGAGGGCGCGCGGGGTCTTGCGGTCCGAGGCGGACGCGGAGGACGCCGTGCAGGAGGCCATGCTCTCGCTGCTGGCGGCGCCTCACGTGCTGACCACCGTCGAGCAGCTCGGTGCGTGGCTCTTCACC
>JAFDER010000331.1 GCA_019310245.1 Deltaproteobacteria bacterium | reverse complement strand
CTGGTTGCCACCGTCACCCTCGAGGGAGCCTCTGCCAGGGACTGGGAGGACATGGGCATGGCCCCGGACCCGGCTGGAGGCCACATCCTCTTCTTCGCGGACATCGGGGACAACCCGTCCACGAGGGCCGACGTGACCATCTACCGCCTGCACGAGCCCACCATCGACCTCACCGCGGCACCCGTCGATCTCTCCACCACGGACTGGGAGCGCTACCACTTCGAGTACCCCGACGGCGCCCACAACGCGGAGACCTTCTTCGTGGATCCCGGCACCCTCGACAACTACATCCTCACGAAGTCGGGCGACGGTATCTCACAGCTCTTCACATCACCCAACCCTCTGGCGGACTCGACCACGACCATGACCGAGGTCGCATCCCTCACCTTCGGAGAAGGAGATCTGCCCGGCAGCCCCAACACCACCGCGGGCGACATCTCCGAGGACGGGAGCATGATCCTGGTCCGCTCCTACAGCCGGATCTTCCTCTTCCTGCGCTACCCCTGGGGCACCGTTGCCGACGCCCTGCTCGGCGAGGTCTACGACGTGCCCCAGCCCTCCGAGCCGCAGGGCGAGTCCGTGGCCTTCGCGCCCGACGCCCTGAGCTACACCACCGTCAGCGAGGGCACGAGCCCCAGCATCTACACCATGTCCGCCATCCCATGATGACCTCGATCAGACTCTGACGCTCCTGGCCCCGCCCACCCGACGCGTCAGGACCGCCTGGACGCGACCAGCAGCACGACACCGGGGCCCAGGCCGAGGAACAGGCTGATGGCCAGCGTGACGGGAACCGGGATCATCATCAGACCGCCGAGGAACAGGAGAGGACCAGGTGGATGGGACAGGGCCGCCATGATCAGGAGGAAGCCCAGGGGAAAGATGACGAGCAGGAACGTGCCCACCCATCCCAGGGTGTAGCACTTGATGAATCGCGGCGGCCGGCCCCACAGCGTCCACAGCAGCGTCGGGCCGGAGAACAGGATCCCGGCGCCCAGGATGATGCCGAAGAAGGTGCCCATCTCGAGCGCGTCGGCCGGGAACATGGGCCTGCCTGCGGCCGCCTCGTCCAGACCGATGATCAGGAAGCCCAGGGGAGGGCCGAGCACGGCTAGCAGGAACCAGGCCAGGCTGCCGCCCAGCTTCACCATGGTCGGGGGTCTTGCATCGATGAACCGCATGGTCCTTCGCAAACCCTACCGTCAGGGATCGGGGGTGACAACCACCCCCCCCATGTCGTGAACCCTGAATGGAGTCTGCGGAGATGCGGGAACCTCCCCGCACTCCTGATGTCTCATCAGGGGCTGCAGGACCGGGGCAATCATGCCAGACTGCATATTCAGGGGAGGAACACCATGAGACGTGCGATCTGCGCGGCGATCTGCCTGCCGCTCATGTCCTGCGCTGCGGGCGCATCATCCACCACCACTGCGGGCACGGAGCCGGAGCAGGAGGTCGTCCTCATCGAGAAGGACATCGTGGACCAGGCCCCCGAGAAGCGGGCGGACAGGTCCCTCGCTCCCTACCTGTGGGTCCCGGGAGGGGACGAGGACGTGGACCGGCTTCCCCTCGAGAGCACGAGCGCCGATGTGCAGATCGCCGGCGTCATCGCTCGGGTGACCGTGACCCAGGTCTTCGGAAACGACGGCGACGTCCCCATCGAGGCGGAGTACGTGTTCCCGGGCTCCACCCGGGCGGCCGTGCATGGCATGCGCATGACCATCGGCGAGCGCACGGTGGAAGCACAGATCCAGGAGAAGCAGCAGGCCAAGGCCACGTACGAGGCCGCGAAGAGCGCGGGCAAGGTGACGTCGCTTCTCGAGCAGAAGAGGCGCAACGTCTTCTCCATGCGCGTGGCCAACATCATGCCCGGCGAGAAGATCCAGGTGGTGCTCGAGTACTCCGAGCTTCTCGTGCCGCAGGAGGGCACCTACGAGCTCGTCTATCCCGCGGTGGTGGGCCCGCGATACGGCGGTGGTGCGAATCCCGTGGAGGACAAGTGGGTGGAGAGCCCGTACACCCCCGAGGGACAGCCCGAGATGTACGACTTCTCCGTCGAGGTCCTGCTCGCGAGCGGCATCCCCCTGACCTCGGTTTCCTCCCCCTCGCACTCCCTGCACGCGATCTACGAGACGGACAGCAGGGTCCACGTGACGCCGGCCGAGGAGGGTGGAGGCAACCGCGACTTCGTGCTGCGCTGGAAGCTGGCCGACGACGCCATCGAGACCGGCGTTCTCCTGAGCCCCGGTGACGACGGGGGCTACTTCGCCGTCATGATGGAGCCGCCGCCCCGGCCCCGCCCCGAGCAGATCACGCCACGCGAGTACATCTTCGTCCTGGACGTCTCCGGCTCCATGTCCGGCTTCCCCATCGAGACGGCTCGCACCCTGATGAAGGACCTGCTCCTCGGCCTGCGCCCCGACGACCGGTTCAACATGATCCTCTTTGCCGGCTCCTCCTACACCCACTCCCCCGATTCGCTGACCGCCACCGAGGCCAACGTGGAACACGCCCTGCAGGTCGTGAAGAACGCTCCAGCGGGTGGCGGCACCGAGATCCTGGACGCCCTGAGGACGGCCTACGCGATCCCGAAGACGGACCGGATGAGCCGCTCCGTCATCGTGGTGACGGACGGGTACGTGGCCGTGGAGGCGCAGTGCTACGAGCACATCCGCAACCATCTCGGCCAGGCCAACGTCTTCGCCTTCGGCATCGGCTCCAGCGTGAACCGGGGCATCATCGAGAGCATGGCCCTTGCCGGGATGGGCGAGCCCTTCGTGGTCCTCGACGCTTCCGAGGCAGACGACGAGGCGGCCCGGTTCCGCGCCTACATCCAGTCGCCCGTGCTCACCGGGATCACGGTTTCCTTCAAGGGCCTCGACGTCGTGAACGTGCTCCCGGCCCCGACCGCGGTGCCGGATCTTCTCGCCAGCCGGCCCCTCGTGCTCGTGGGCCGCTACCGCGGCGATCCGGCGGGCACGATCACGGTGAAGGGCACCACGGGGTCCGAGGACTTCTCGAAATCCCTCGACGTGAAGAAGCTCATGACCGACGAGGGCACGGGCGCGCTGCGCGTCCTGTGGGCCCGCAAGTGGATCGATCTCTGGGAGGACGGGCTCAAGATGGCCGGAAGCAACGAGGGCCTCGGCGACAGGATCACAGAGATGGGCCTCGAGCACTCCATCCTCACCTCGCGCACCTCGTTCGTGGCCGTGGACTCCCTCATCATCAACAAGACCGGCAAGCTCGAGGGCGTCGACCAGCCGAGCCCCATGCCCCAGGGCGTCTCGAACGCGTCCCTGGGCGGCGGGGACGCGGACGGGGACGGCATCCCGGACGGTGCGGACTCCTGCCCCTACGATCCCGAGGTCTACAACGGCCTCGAGGACGGCGACGGCTGTCCGGACAAGGGAAAGATCGAGATCAAGGGCTGCGAGATCGTGATCATGGACAAGATCTACTTCAAGTCCGGCAGCTCAACGATCAAGCCGGTGAGCCACGCCATCCTCGACGCCGTGGCCGCCACCATGATCGGCAATCCCCAGATCATGCACGTCCACGTGGCCGGCTACGCGGACGCGAAGGAGAAGTCACCGGCCAAGCTCTCCAGGAAGCGGGCCCGGGCCGCGATCGACTACCTCGTCTCCAAGGGCGTGGACGCATCGAGGCTCTCCACCGCCGGCTACGGCAAGCACTGCCCCGTGGATAAGGGCAAGAGCAAGGCGGCCCTGGAGAAGAACCGCCGCGTCGAGTTCCGGATCCTCGAGACCACGGACGGCTGCACGAACGTGTCGCTCACCTGCGACGATGCCGTGGACGCCGGCCTGGTCCCCGCGGACGTTCAGAAGTACTTGCCCGGCGAAAAGTACTGCCAGTAGCCCCCTCTACATCCCCATCACTAGACCATCCCGCACTTCACTGAACGTGGATGGGGGTTATAAGTCAGAATGGAGGTACGCCATGACAAATGAGACCGCACCGGAAAGACGGGTTGCCCTCGTCAGTGCCCAGTTCACGATGCAGAGCGCTTTCGCCCTGCTGATCCTCGCCCTGAACTCCGCGAGGCTCGGCTACGAGACCCTCATCTACTTCACCTTCGAGGGGCTCAAGATGATCCGGCCCGGGTATCTCGAGAAGCTGCACTACATCCCCACCGGCCCGGAGCAGACAGAGCACGACGTGAAAGCTCTGACAGCGAAGCTCAGGGCCACCATGGACGACAAGGACATCCCCTACGTCGAGGACATGCTCGCCATGGCCCAGCTCGAGGGGGTCCGCTTCCTCGCCTGCAAGACCAGTGTCGACCTGTTCGACCTCGGTCAGGACGACTTCATCGAGGGTGTGGAGATCATGAACGCCGAGGACTTCATGAAGCAAGCCGCCGGCTCCGACATGCA
>JAFDER010000330.1 GCA_019310245.1 Deltaproteobacteria bacterium | reverse complement strand
TCACGGGGCTCACGACCCCTGCGCTGGCGGCTGGCTTCATCATCGCCTATGCCGATCACGTCAGCCCCCGGTACGAGACGGACGTCATCGAGCTCGGCACGATACCCGGCCTCATCGCCGGGCGCTGGTGCGTGGACGAGGGCCGGATCTACCTCACAGGCCACTCGGACGGCGCGTCCGTGGCCTCGCTGCTTGTCATCTACGACGACATCTCGCCGCTGCCTGCCGCCATCGCACCGAGCGCCGCGGGTGTGAACTCCAGCTTTCTCGCCTCGGTGTCCTGCACGGGTCCCGTTCCCGTCATGGTGATCCACGCCTCCGGGGACACGCTGTTTCCCGGCTACGGCCGGGAGGCCGCTGACTGGTGGCTGGGCTGCTTCGACTGCGATGCGACGACGCCCGCACCCCTGCCGGACGGGTGCCTGCCCTACACGGGATGCACGGACGGCGTCGAGGTCCAGTACTGCGAGTGGGCCGGCGCCCACGGCAACTGGCCATCCCACCTCAATGCCTCGATCATCAACTTCTTCCAGAGATTCTGAGGCTCAGCCGCCGAGGGCCATGAGGAGCGCGCCCGCGGCAAGGCCGAAGATCAGGTTCACGGCCTTGACCTTGAGAAAGTCGACGCGGGAATGGGCGAGCAGGGGAAGCATCCCGTGGCCGTCCTGCACGGCGGAGTTCGCCAGGAGCACGGAGAACGGGACGGCCCCGCGGTCGAAGAGCGTGACGAAGACCAGGTGCGGCCCGGACTCGGGGATCACCCCGAGCGCCGAGGCCAGCGCCAGCGTGGGATAGGGCTGGCTCGCGACGAACGCCTCCAGATCGATCAGGTGGGTGAGCAGGGCCACCGCGGCGAACGCGCCGAGCGTCCAGACGAAGATCCGCGGCACGTGCTCGAGCGCCACGTGGTTCCACAGGTGCTCGTCGAGGAAATGGTCGGGTACCGTGGCGACGATGAAGAGGCCGGCGACGAAGAGCGCGAGCAGGGCGATGCGCTCGGCCTCCCACTCCTGGGGGCCGAACGCGCCGGTCGCGACGGCCACGGCCATGGCGACGAGCAGCGCCACGAGGGCGATGCGGTGTTCACGAGGCCTCCTCCATTGATCGATGATGGACCGTTCCTGGAAGCAGTCGCAGTCGTCGTCGGGGTGAACGGAGAATCCACCGTCCTCGGGCTCGTGCACGCTGCCCATCGCGCGGTCCGTGGCCCATCCGGCGGCGAGCCCGAGGGCCGCGAGGCAGAGCGTCAGGAGCATGGCCGTGGCAGGGTAGAGGGCGAGCATCACGAACATCTCGTCGCCAGCCGTGGCGACCATGGCGGCCGTGACGGCCCCGAGGGAGACGCGGCGATCGGTGTGCAGGGCGACCACGGCGTAGGCGCCGAAGCACCCGGGAACCGCGCCGAGGAGCACCGCGATGAGGTAGTGCCGCCAGCGGGACGTTCCGATCGCCGTCATGAGCGCGCCGCGCGTCTGCACGTTCGCGTATTCGATGACGAGCATCATCACCGCGACCGAGGCGGAAACGAGGACGGCTTGCCTCAGGACGTTCAGGACGATCATGTCCACTCGATGACCTCGGGAAATGACTCCAGGGTGCCGTCGGGAACCGGATCCCCTGGTTCCAGCGCACCGAAGCCGTAGGCCGCGAAGAGCGTGCGCACCCCGGCGTTCCTGCCGGCGGCCATGTCGAGCGGCATGTCCCCCACCATCGTCGTCTCCTCGGGGGCCGTCCCCGACTTCCCCATGACCAGGAGGATGCCGTCGGCGGCCGGCTTGAGGGCACCGAACTCGCCGCCGCCCAGGACGATCGTGAAGCGCCGCGCCAGGTCGAACGCCTCGAGGGTGGCCCGGACGAGGGGGCCGGCCTTGTTCGAGACGACCGCGAGCGTCGATGTCGGCCGGAGCGCTTCCAGCGTCTCGTGCACCCCGGGGTATGTTCTGGCATGCAGGGCCGGCGCAGATGCGTACATCTGCACGAAGCGCGAGGTGGCCTCGGGGATCGCGGGATCGTCGAGTGCCAGGCCCAGCACGCGCGCCATGAGGTGCGGCGTGCCGTAGCCCACGTGCTGCATCACGGATCCGTGGTCCATCGCCTCGCGCCCCCTCTCGCCGAGGAAGCGGTTCACTGTGTTGACGATCTCACCGCTCGTGTCGACGAGGGTGCCGTCCAGATCGAAGATCCAGAGGCTCATCCCCAGACGACGAGGGGCAGATCCACGAGATCCTCGAGATCCTCGTGGCGTGGGATGACGCGGATGGTGAAGCCCTGCCGGCCCGAGTGACGCAGCGGGGCGGCGGAGGTGCACAGGATGACGCCACTTTCCGTGGAGCCGCACGCCTCCATCTCGATGGTGGTCCCGTCGACGATGTTGCCGTGCTGATCCAGCGGGCCCCTGTGGACCTGGACCGCCACGTCCGAGGGATCCAGGTCGCCGATGAAAACCTCGACCTTGATCTCGTGAGCCTCCCCGACCCTGGGATTCTCGAGATCGGCATCCACGCGCTTCACATCCACCTGGGGCCAGGCCTCCCGTACGCGGCTCTTCCACTCGGTGAGGGCCCGGGCCCGCCGCATCGAATCCGCCATGAGCGCGGCGTGTCTGCGATGGGCCTTCGTGTAGGCCCCGGTGGTGTACTCCTTGACCATCCTGTTCGAGTTGAACGTGGGGCAGAGCTTGACGAGCGAGGTCTTCATGAGCTCCACCCAGCCGCGCGGCAGATCGTCGGGGCCGCGGTCGTAGAAGAGCCGGACGGCCTCCTTCTCGAGGATGTCGTAGATGGCGCGGACCTCCACCTCGTCCTGAAGTTCCGTGTCCTCGTACATCTCCCCCTTGCCGATGGCCCAGCCCGCTCCTCTTTCGTATGCTTCGTCCCACCATCCGTCGAGCACGCTCATGTGGATGGCGCCGTTGACGACGGCCTTCATGCCCGACGTGCCCGAGGCCTCGTTCGGCCGGCGCGGCGTGTTGAGCCAGACGTCCACGCCCTGGAGCATGTATCGTGCCACCTCCATGTTGTAGTTCTCGAGGAACACGATCCTGTGCCTGAACCGGTCCTCCCGGGCGAACCCCACGATGCGACGGATGAGGTCCTTGCCCTGCTCGTCCTTCGGGTGGGCCTTGCCCGCGATGATGAACTGCACCGGACGCTCGGCGTCGCCCACGATCCTCTCCAGCCTCTCCGGATCGTGGAACAGCAGGGTCGCGCGCTTGTAGGCGGCAAAGCGCCTGGCGAACCCTATCGTGAGCGCCTCGGGGCTGAGGGCCTCGCCCGCGGCCGCGACCTCGGTCGAGGAAGCGTTTCGCTGCTCGAGCTGTTTCTGGAGCCTGCGTCTGGTGTAGGCCACGAGACGCGCGCGCCGGGTCTCGTGCGTGCGCCACAGCTCCACGGCGGGGATGGATGCCGCGTGCTGCCACGCCGCGGGATCGGCGGGATCCTCGCGCCACTTCGGGCCGAGGTAGCGGTCGAACAGGCCGCGCATGTCCGGCGACAGCCAGGTCTTGTGGAACACGCCGTTGGTCACGTGCGTGATCGGGACCTCCTCGGTGCGAAGAGCGGGCCAGAGCACCTGCCACATGGAGCGCGAGGTCTCGCCGTGCAGGCGGCTCACGCCGTTGCGCCTCTGGCTGAGCCTGAGGGCGAGCACGGTCATGTTGAAGTGCTCGGTGGACTGCTCGGGGTCCGTCTGGCCCAGGGCCAGGAAATCTCCGAAGTCGAGTCCGAGCTCCGGATGGTACGAGGAGAAGAAGTGCTCCATGAGCTCCGGGGCGAAGGAGTCGCTGCCGGCCGGCACGGGAGTGTGCGTGGTGAAGCAGTTCGACGCTGAGGCGATCTCGCGGGCCGTCTCGAACCCGATGGAGTGGTCCTTCATCAGCGTCCTGATGCGCTCGAGGCCCAGGAACGCGGCATGGCCCTCGTTCATGTGGAACACCGTGGGAGTCACACCCATCGCGCAGAGCGACCTCGGCCCCCCGATGCCCAGGATGATCTCCTGGCAGATGCGCATCTCGGCGTCGCCGCCGTACAGGAAGTCGGTCAGGTTCTGGTCCGTGCGCGAGTTCTCCTCGATGTTGGTGTCGAGCAGGAACAGGCGGATCCTGCCCACGTCGATCTTCCAGACCTGCATCCAGAGGACCCGGCCCGGGAGGTCCACGCTCGTCTTGACGGGCGAGCCGTCCTCGTCCCGGACCAGCACGAGCGGCATGGTGGAGAAGTCGTTCTCCGTGTAGGACTCCTGCTGGTAGCCCTCCATGTTGAGGTACTGTCGGAAGTATCCGGCCTGATAGAGGAGGCCGACGCCGCACAGCGGCACGCCCAGCTCGCTCGCGCTCTTGAGGTGATCTCCGGAGAGCATGCCGAGGCCGCCGGAGTAGAGCGGCAGGCACTCGTGCAGGCCGTACTCCATGGCGAAAT
>JAFDER010000329.1 GCA_019310245.1 Deltaproteobacteria bacterium | reverse complement strand
GTCCCGGCACATTCCGTCGCCGCTCCTGGCGGCGTCCGCGAGCGCCTGGACGGCCAGGCCCAGGGCCTGAGGCGTGGGCGAGCCCGACGGGAGGCTCGAGTCGAAGACCACGTTGCAGTGTGGGGTCCTCGTGAACGCGGGCGCGTCGTCCTCGCGCCTGAAGAAGAGCACGTCCGCGGCGGGATCGCCTTCGAGCCGCACGACGATCGCCCCCTCGTCGGTCCGCTCGATGGCCCCGACCTTGTAGCCGCCCGGAAGCGTGGAGCCTTCCTCGTAGGGGGCCACCAGCTCGGCCGCCGGTTCGTGCGCGCAGGCGGCGAGCAGGCAGGCGAGGCAGGCGAGAAGCGAGCGCATGGCTGGAGTCTAGGGGAATTGCGGTCCGCAGCGAAGGTGCTACGGGTCGATCGGTCCGCCGTCGGGGCCGCCGAGCGGAGGCAGGCAGTAGGTGTCGCCGCCGGTGCTGCCCGGGATCGTCGTGCAGGTGTATCCCTCGGTGGTGCGGCACTCGCCCGGCGTCGAGCAGACCTTCAGGCAGTAGGCCATGTAGCCGAAGAGGTCGACGCACTCGCCTCCGGTGCCGCAGTCCGAGTCGGAGGTGCAGTCCGCCGAGCAGTAGCCGCCGGGGAACGAGAGCATGCCGCCGATGTCAGTGAGGCATTCCCTGCCGGCCCCGGGCACGTCGGTGCACTCGCCCGGGGTGCCGCAGGGGTCGCCCACCGCGCCCGTGGGGGGAGGCAGGTCGGGTGCGCCGTCGGGAATGGGTCCGTCCGGGAGAGGTCCGTCGGGCGTGCCGTCAGGAAGCGGTCCGTCGGGCGTGCCGTCAGGAGGCGGTCCGTCCGGGCCCGTGTCGGGCGTGGCATCCGGCCCTCCCTCGGAGCCCATGTCCGTCGCGTCCGAGGTCGTGTCCTCGCTGGCGTCTCCCTCGGAGCTCACGCTCGAGCCGCATCCGCCCAGGACGAGCAGGGCGGCGGCGATCAGTGCTGTGGTCTTCGGCATCATGGCGCATCTTCCTCTCTTGTCTATGCCTACCCCTACCCCTACTATGTGTCGATGGAAAGGGTTTAAGTTCTACTCTTAACCGGCAGTTTTCATTTTCTCGATGATTTCCGCGAACTTGGCTTCCGCTTCCTCGTGTGTGAACTGGACCGTCCCCGCTCCCACGTGCCCGCCGCCGCCGTACTCGGCGCAAAGCTCTCCCACGTTGGTCTTGCAGTTGCGGTTGAAGATGTTGTGGCCGATGGCGCCCACCACGTTCTGGCCGCCCTTGCCGTCGAAGATGCGCAGCGAGACGTTGCAGTCGGGGAACAGGGTGTAGATGAGGAACCGGTTGCCCCTGGGCTGGTCCTTCTTGCCCCGGATGTCGGTGACCACCACGTTTCCCTCCAGCCGGGAGTTCTGCTTGAGAAAGGCCGCGAACGAGTCCTGCTCGGCGAGGATCTTCTGGCTCCGCTCCTTGACCTCGGGGTCCTTGAGCACGTCGTCCACCGGCTGGGTGCGGATGAGCTCCACGAGCCGGTTGAAGTACTCCTTGAACTGGCCCAGCCCGGTGCGCGGGTCGATCGTGTAGAGGAGCAGGACGTAGCCCTGCGGGTCCACCACGTCGTCCACGTTCAGGTGCGCGGAGTCCATGCGGTCGGTCTCCTCCACGAGTCTCTCGAACCTCGCGAGCTTCTTGTCGTCGTAGTAGTCGTAGATCAGCCGGGCCGCGCTCGGCGCCTCGCCGTGGGCGCCCCTGAGATCGTCGGGAGGCTGGACCCTCTGCTCCTCGCTGATGTGGTGGTCGAACCACATCTCGCAGCGCGGGTCGTAGGGCAGGTTGGCGATGATGTCGTCCTCCTTGATGTCCACCTTGCCGTCCTGCAGATCGCGCGGGTGCACGAAGACCACGTCCGAGACGTCCTCCATCTCCTTGATGAGCACCGCACAGGTCAGTCCGTCGAGATCTCCTCTCGTGATGATCCTCATGTCTCTCTCCTCGATTATTCCTGGAATCTAACCGCACGCGCGGGCAGGTTCAAGATGTCTTTGCGCTCTTGCGGCGGCGCCTCCTGCGCCGGCGCTTCTTCTTGGGCTCGCCAGGCTCGGACTTGCTCTTGAGCAGCTGGCGCAGCATGGAGGCCCGGCCCTTCTTGACGACCTGCCGGGCACGCGCCAGGGCGAGCGAGTCCGGCGGCACGTCGCCCGTGATCGTGGACCCGGAGGCCACGTACGAGCCCTTGCCCACGGTGACGGGCGCCACCATCTGGGAGTCGGATCCGATGAACACGTCGTCCTCGAGCACGGTATTGTGCTTGTTGAATCCGTCGTAGTTGCAGAAGATCGTACCCGCACCCACGTTCACGTTCCTGCCGATGACGCCGTCGCCGAGGTAGGACAGGTGGTTGGCCTTCGAGCCCTCTCCGAGAACCGTCTTCTTCAGCTCCACGAAGTTGCCCACCTGCGCCTCGCGGCCCACGTCCGATCCGGGCCTGAGACGCGCGAACGGCCCCACGATGGCACGCGCGCGCACCACGGCCTCCTCGGTCACGCAGTAGGGCTCGAGCACGGCCCCGTCCTCCACCCTCGTGTCCGTGAGCACGCACCCGGTGCCGATCGTGCAGCCCTTTCCGATCACGGTTTTCCCACTCAGCACGACCCTCGGGCCGATCGTCGCATCCGCGCCCACCTCGACGGTCTCGTCGATCCAGATGGACCCGGGCATGCGCATCGTCACGCCGGCCGCCATGATCCTGCCGCGGATCCTGTCGAGCAGGATCTCCTCGAGCTCGGTGAGCTCCTTGCGGTCGTTGACGCCCTTGACCTCGGTGCCGGGGATCTCCACGTCGGCCACGGGCAGTCCCGTGGACATGGAGGCCATCTCCACGAGATCCGTGAGGTAGAATTCGTTCTGGTCGTTGCGCGAGGCGAGCCGTGCGACGTTCGCATCGAGGAACCTGCGCGAGAAGCAGTACAGCCCCGCGTTGAGCTCCCGGATCTCGAACTCCCTGGGCGAGCAGTCCCGCTCCTCGCGGATGCCCATCACCGTTCCGGAGCTCTTCCTCAGGACCCTGCCGTAGCCCGCGTGGCCGTCGAGGTGCGTGGTGGCCAGGGTGAGGGCTGCGCCCTCGCGCTTGTGCCTCTCGGTGAGCTTCCTCATGGAGCCGGACGTGAGCAGGGGGATGTCGCCGTTGACCACGACAACGGTGGACGACGAGCGCGGGACGCGCGTCCGCGCCGTGGCCACGGCGTGGCCCGTTCCCTTCTGCTTGTTCTGCAGGGCGTACGTGAACTTCTTGCGCGGGAACGCCTCCTTGAGGGCCTCCTGGACCGTCTCCGCCTCGTGGCCCACCACGACCACGAAGCTCATGGGCGGGCCGTCGAGAAGGGACTTCATGAGCCTGACGATCAAGGGCTTGCCCATGAGGTCGAACAGGACCTTTGGCCTGCGCGACCTCATGCGCGTTCCTTGGCCCGCGGCCAGCACGATGCATGTGATCTTGCTCATCCTCACTCCCGGTCTGGGCGGATACTATCGGCCCGTCCCGCGCCCGTCCAGAACCTGTTGAACCGAGCCGCCGCCGGGACTAAGCTACGGCCATGGTGGACAAGCTCATCATCACGCCGACCTACAACGAGATCGAGAACCTCGAGACCTTCGTCGAGGGGGTGTTCGAGCACCTGCCCGAGACCGACATCCTCGTCGTCGACGACAGCTCCCCCGACGGCACGGGCAAGCTCGCCGACAGGCTCGCCAAGGACGAGGAGCGCATCCACGTCGTGCACCGCGAGGGCAAGCAGGGGCTGGGAACGGCCTACCGGGCGGGGTTCACCTGGGCGCTCGAGCGCGACTACCAGTACGTCTTCGAGATGGATACGGACCTGAGCCACGACCCGGTCTACCTGCCGCTGTTCCTGCGCGCACTCGAGGACGATGCGGACCTCGTCATCGGCTCGCGCAACGTGCCGGGCGGCTCCGTCGAGGGCTGGGGGCCGATGCGCCACCTCATCTCGAAGGGAGGCTCGATCTACTCGCGCACCGTTCTGGGCGTGAAGGTCAAGGACCTGACCTCGGGCTACAAGGGCTTCCGCCGTCGCGTTCTCGAGACGCTCGAGTGGGACGCGTTCCAGTCCGAGGGCTTCTTCTTCCAGGTCGAGACCAACTACCGCACCCTCAAGGCCGGGTTCACGATCCGCGAGGTCCCCATCGTCTTCAAGGACCGCACCGCCGGTCAGTCGAAGATGAGCGGCTCGATCTTCATCGAGGCGCTGTACAAGATGTGGCAGCTACGCTTCTCGTAGTAGATGATGTCTGTAGCTTCAATGTACCGATAACATAGAGAATTAGGCTGGCTGCCAGGCGCCGTCTCCACGCGTGAGCATGGGCAGGACCATCCGGATGTTCCGGGGGTCCTTCTCGAGCGCCAGACAGGCGCGCTCGACGAG
>JAFDER010000328.1 GCA_019310245.1 Deltaproteobacteria bacterium | reverse complement strand
GCCATGGAGACCGGCATCGACCAGAGCTGGCGCATCGACTTCACGCTGCACGTCGCGAACAACGTCTTCTCGGCGATGACGGGAAGCGCCCTCGAGATCGAGGCCTCCGAGGTGGCCGAGGCCTCCGAGCTCGTGAGCAACCTCTTCTGGCAGGACGGCTCCACGCTCACCGTTCGCTGGGGCACGTCCCACACGATAGGTTCTTCTTCCGACTTCTCGTCTCTCACCGGCGGGACCGTCGCCGGCAACGAGGTGGGCGATCCGCTCTTCGCCGATGACGGGGCAGGGGACTTCGTGCCCGGCTCCGGCAGCCCGGCCGTCGACATGGGGGATGCCTCCATCGTCGAGGCGGTCTGCGCGGACTTCACCTCGCGCTACGGCCTCGACATCCAGGTCGACCTCGACGGGGTCGCGCGTCCGCAGGGCGCGGGCTGGGACGCTGGCCCCCACGAACAGTAGGCCGCGGAGCATTCTCCGCCCCGACGTGCGTCGGATGCCGATTCGCGTATAGTTGAGCAGAAGAGGAGGGGAGCATGAGCAATTTCGACAGGCACAACCTGCAGCGGCTCCGCAGGTACTCGGGCCGGCTGAACCGGCTGATGCAGGAGGGTGTGCTCGAGGGCATGCCGGAGAGGAAGAGGAGCAGGCTCGTCGGGAAGATCCGGGGGCTCTACGAGAGCCTGCTCGGCGTCGTCCCGGAGGCCACGCTCCGGGGCATCCTGGCCGCGGGAGCCGTGCTCGTCCTCGGGCTGTCGGCGTGCGGCCCCGGGCCGAGCGGCGGGGATGTCAGCTTCGGCCTTCCCGTCGAGAACCCCTACGGCTTTTCCACTGACGCCTACGTCGTGTTCCCGGCATTCGCGGACATCGACGGCGACGGAGACCAGGACCTGTTCACCGTCGGGGAGGCGGGTCTGCTGTTCCACGAGAACACGGGCTCGCCGGTCTCGCCTTCCTTTGCGGCTCCGGTCACGAACCCCTTCGGCATCGCTCCCATCGACTACCTCCTTCCCTCGTTCGCCGACATCGACGGCGATGGCGACATGGACCTGCTCCACATGGGCTACGGCTACGACGGGATGGGCCTCGAGTTCTACGAGAACACGGGCACGGCCACCTCTCCCGCCTTCGCGGCTCCGGTCGTGGGCGCCTTCGGCGTCACGGACCTCGATGTCGAGCCGTTCATCGTGGTTGCGGACCTGGACGGCGACGGGGACATGGACGTGCTCGCCAACACGTACGACTACTACGGCGACACCGGGCCCGTCTTCCTCGAGAACACGGGCACGGCCACCTCTCCCGCGTTCGCGGCGCTCGCGGTCAACACCTTCGGCATCGGGGACCTGCCCGAGTACTCGAACCGGGTGATGGCCGCCGGCGACGTCGACGGCGACGGCGACCTGGACATCATCACGGGCGGCCGGGGACGGTACGACTACTCCAGCTACACGTACTCGGATGCGGGGTTCTACTACCTGGAGAACGTGGGCTCGCGCTCGGCGCCGTCGTTCCGCGCGCCGCGCCTCAACCCGATGGGCCTGACGGCTCTCGACTCGGAGTCGACCTACCCGACCCTGGTTGACCTGGATGCCGACGGCGACATGGATCTGGTCGCCGGGACATACGGCGGCTACGACTTCGACACGTTCTCGTACTTGCCCGCGGGACTCTTCTACTTCGAGAACCGCACCCTCTAGCCCCCTCTCCTCCATGTCTCTCTTTTCCGTGTCCCTCTTATCCGCTGCACTGAGCCCGTCGAAGTGCAGCTCGCTCCTGCGGAACGACGGCGTGAAGCGTCTCACTTGACAGCGGTTGTCGCTCACACCAACCTGTATCCTGCGTGAACGATCAGGTGAACAGGACGGGCGGCGACGATGCGCCTCTCGCGCGGCACGCGGATGCGTGGTCCATCTCCAGGGAGATTCTCCTCCTTGCGGCAAGGGGAGCATCCAAGACGGCGTACTTCCGTGATGCCCTCTGGTTGCTCATCGACCTGACGAGCGAGAGCGTGGTCGATCTCTGGTTGAGGGAGGGCGACGACTACAGGCACTTCAGGGCGCACAAGCGCCCGGACGGCGAGTTCGAGTTCAGCTCCGGGCAGGCAGAGGCAGAGCCCGAGGCCGGCTCCTCGAGCCTGCAGCGGCTGTGGGAGATGGTCCTTTCCGGGCAGGACTGCGCCCAGGATCCGAACTTCACCTCCCAGGGAACGTTCTGGACGGGGGAAGCAGACGTCGTCGTCGATCCGCCGCCTGACGGGTCGACCCGGGACGCCGAGGATGCGACCGACCGCGGCTCCCTCGTCATCGTCCCGATCACGGACGGAACCACCCACCGCGTGGGATTTCTCCAGATCGCGAGCACGCGGAAGGACCAGTACACGCTTCACGACGTGGGGCTGTTCGAGGCGCTGGCCGACGCCCTGGGCATCGGGATCCTGAGCCGAACCGTCCAGTCTGCGCTGCAAGAGCGCGTCAAGGAGCTCACCTGCCTCTACGGCATCTCCAGGCTGGTGGAGCAGCCGGGCAAGCCGCTCGAGGAGATCCTCCAGGGCATCGTCGAGCTCATTCCCCCCGCCTGGCAGTATCCCGGCATCACCTCGGCGAGGATCGTGATCGATGGCCGGACCTTTGCCATGTCCAGTCTCGGGGACGTCGTGCACAGGCAGCGGGCCCCCATCGTGATCGACAACAGGAACCGCGGCGTGGTGGAGGTGATCTACTCCTCGGAGAAGCCGGTGATCGACGAGGGTCCGTTCCTGGAGGAGGAGCGGAACCTGCTGGACGTCATCGCGAACCAGGTGGCCCTCATCATCGAGCGCCGGAGGGCCGAGGAGGACAGGGCCCAGCTGGAGGACCAGCTCAGGCACGCCGATCGCCTCGCCACCCTGGGTCAGCTCGCCGCGGGCGTGGCGCACGAGCTGAACGAGCCCCTGGGCAACATCCTCGGCTTCGCGCAGCTGGCCGGCAAGCACGGGGAGCTGGACGGTGCGGTGGCCGTGGACCTGGACAAGATCGTCAGCGCATCGCTCTTCGCACGAGAGGTGATCAAGAAGCTCATGCTCTTCGCGCGACAGACCCCGCCGAACAAGACGACGGTCGATCTGAACGAGGTCGTCTCCGGCGGGCTGGCTCTCCTGGGCAGCAGGTGTGAGAAGCAGGGCATCGACGTCGAGTGCAAGCTGAGCCCCGACCTTCCCGAGATCACGGCCGACGAGGGCCAGATCAACCAGGTCCTCGTGAACCTCGTCGTCAATGCCATCCATGCCATGCCCCGGGGTGGTCGCCTGGACATCGAGACCGAGGGGATCGACGGCTCCGTGCTGCTCAGGATCCGGGACAGCGGCACCGGGATGAGCGAGGACGTTCTCGAGAAGATATTCCTGCCCTTCTACACGACGAAGGACGTGGACGAGGGAACGGGCCTGGGTCTTGCAGTGGTCAACGGCATCGTGACCTCGCACGGCGGGTTCATCAAGGTCGAGAGCGCTCCCGGGGCGGGATCGACGTTCGAGATCCGCATCCCCGTGACGGGAAGCCAGGAACTGGAGAAACGGGATCAATGATGTCCATCCATGCGAAAGACAGGACCATTCTCGTCGTGGACGACTCGGAGAGCACGCTGGAAGTGCTCCGCAGGAACCTCGAGATCGAGGGCTACAACGTGTTCACGGCAACGAGCGTTCCGGAGGCCATCTCGCACCTCGAGACAACCCCCGCCGACCTCGTCATCACCGATCTCAAGATGCCGAAGGTCAGCGGGATGGATCTCGTCAGGCACGTGCGCGAGAACTACAAGGAGACCGAGCTCGTCATGATCACCGGGTACGCGACGATCGAGGGCGCCGTCGAGGCCATAAAGACAGGGGCGCACGAGTACCTCGCAAAGCCCTTCACGGACGAGGAGCTCCTTGGCGCGGTCAGGCGGGCCTTCGACAACCTGGAGAAACGGCTGGCGGGGATCTCCCCGCCGGCGCAGTCGAC
Source organism: Deltaproteobacteria bacterium (assembly GCA_019310245.1). GTDB lineage: Bacteria > Myxococcota_A > Polyangia > DRWM01 > DRWM01 > JAFDER01. The sequence goes on along the minus strand of JAFDER010000328.1, from coordinate 446 downwards.
GGCCGCGAGGCACGGGCTGCTCGGCGAGTCGGAGGTGATGCTGGCGGTGTACGCTGCCATCGACAAGGCGTCACGGACGTCTGCCACGGTCATCCTCACGGGTGAGAGCGGCACCGGCAAGGAGCTCGTCGCCAGGGCCATTCACTACAGCGGCAAGCGGGCGGCGTTTCCGTTCGTCCCGGTCAACTGCGGGGGCATCCCGGAGGGTTTGCTGGAGAGCGAGCTCTTCGGCCACGTCAAGGGATCGTTCACGGGCGCCGGCGAGACGCGTGCGGGCTTCTTCCAGGCCGCCGACGGCGGGACGATCTTCCTGGACGAGATCAGCGAGACGAACCCGTCCATGCAGATCAAGCTCCTCAGGGTGCTCGAGGACCGCGAGGTGTGCATGGTCGGCGGCCGCAAGTCACAGAAGGTGGACGTCAGGATCATCGCGGCCACGAACAGGG
>JAFDER010000003.1 GCA_019310245.1 Deltaproteobacteria bacterium | reverse complement strand
CACTCGACGCCCAGGAGAGCGAACTTCAAGAAGACGTCACTGATATTCAACAGGTCACTACTTATGGACACACTCGTAGCCCGCGCCATGGATACGGCACGCTGGAAGTTACAGTACCTTGTCTAGAACTCGAAGATGAGGTCGCCGCTGCCACCGGGGCCGGAGGGCCCGCCCCCACTGCACGCGTCCGTGCCGAGGCAGACTCCCGCGGTGGTCGCCCCGCCGATGACCGCCGCGCCGCCGATGAGTGCGAGCCAGAACCACCACTTCGACGCGACGCTCGACTTCACGCCGCCCTCTCCACCCCCCGCGCCCCCTCCGGTCGTGGGGCCGCCGATGACGGTGACGACTCCCGTGCCGGCCGCATCGGCCTGCAGGGCCGCCAGGAGCGTGTTGCGAGAGAGCTCGTCTCCCTTCATCGACAGCATGCCTTCCTGGACGGGCAGGCTGTCTCCCTGCCTCTGGGCGATCACGGCCGCACGCAGGCTGTCGTAGACGAAGAACGAGGCGGAAAGATACGATGCATCGCCCGAGGTGACCCAGATGATGAGCAGCTGGCTGACGCCGAGCGACGTGCAGATGGAACCCAGGCTCGGGGCGGCCACGTCGACCCCCTTGACGAGCTGGGCGGGAAGTCCGTCGGCCAGGGTGAAGACCTTGGAGGCGTTGTACGCGGGAAAGAGCTTGGCATTGATGGTCTGCGTCTTGTCGGTCTTGATCACGACCGTCTGTCCGTTCAGCTGGTAGCCGACGTGGACAAGACGGACGAAGTGCTTGCCTGCAACGATGTTGTCGATGGTCACGGGCGTCAGGCCCATGAATTTGCCGTCGAGATAGACCTGCGTCGCACCGGGATCGGAGTTCACGCTCAGCGTGCCCGTGCCGATCCCGTGCACGCCGGAGACCGCGATGTTGAACATGTCGATGACGTCCGGTGGAAACACGTCCGGGTCCGGCTTCTTGTCGGGGGCGAGGACGTAGGCCCTGAGGAACGCCTCGCTGGACATGGCCTCGTCCCCGTTGAAGGAATGGCACACGCCCAGGTAGTAGAGGATGTGGGTGGCCATCGACAGGTCCGTGAGATACGCCGCCCCGCCTTCGAGCTTGCCCATCGAGAGGTTCAGCTTCTCGATGGCGCTGTCGAGCTCGAGGTTCTCGTAATCCGCCTTGGCGGTGTCGAACAGGGACTGCGCCTGGCTCACGAAATCCAGCGAGCTTGCGGGAATGCCGTACATGACCGTGTCGCCGCCACCCAGCCTGTAATCGGCCGAGGCCTCGATGGCCGCCCTGGCCGAGCCGTGCAGAACGGCCATCTGCTTCTCCATGCCCTGCTGGCTCGTGATGACCACCGGATAGATGGTGGTCTGCGCGGCCAGCACGCCGGGCAGGAGGGCCGCGCCGAGGACGGCCAAGCACAGTATCGCGGCGCGCGCGAGGCACCTTTGCATGGATCAACCTCCAAAAGAGACCAGAGTCTCACGTCCCGGAAGGGGTCGAGCCCTTCATGAGGGCCATGAATGCAGGATCACCCTCAAGGGTTTCCCTAATATACTCCAGCACATCCTCTATATCAACCTCGGACGGCAGCTCACTGAGCAGGATCTCGCGCGAGCCCTCGATGATGGACTCGAGCGCCACCTGTGGCTCGAGGTCGCCGCGCCGCACGGACTGGACGGCCTCGGAGATCACGGCCTGCAGGCCGTCGACGTCGCCCGTGCCCGCGCCCGCGGCGGCCTGCAGGCGCTCGGCGAAGGCCTCGTGCGCTCCACGGGCCTGCTCGGGGCCGCGATCGTCCCCGGACCCGGCCACCTCGGGCGGCCCAGAGCCCCCTATCTTCTTGATGCTCAAATCCCGGGCACCCTTCTCGTTCGCCCAGGAGCAGGATAGTTGAACCCCCCGGACGTGACAAGGGTCAGCGGATGTTGCCGATCGCGTTGCGGGCCGTCTCGTGCCTGGCCTTCATCACGTTCGAGAGCGTGGAGAACACGCGGCTCTCGCGGCTGATCCGCTCCTGGAGCTGGAGCACCTCGAGATTCGAGCGCACGCCGGCTTCCTGGAGCGCCCACATCTCGTCGAGGTCCGAGCGGCCCGACGGGGCACTGGCCGGGTTCGCCGCCGGGGCGGGGGCGCGCGGATCCTCTCCCGCCGGGGCGAGGCCCGCCGGCTGGGCCGAGGCCGCGGTGGCCGCTCCCGAGCGCACGGCGGCGCTGACGATGCCCCCGCAGGGCAACGCCGAGGCAACACCTCCAGCCGCGCCGAGAAGCGCCATGGCGCCCTGCTTGAGCACCTCGGCGAACGCGCCGGACTGAGGCTTCGGCGTCTGCCGGCTGGCCGTCTTCTCGATGGTCACGGTCTCGAACGGGGTCTGCTTGATGGCTCCGATCATGGCTTCCTCCTCACGAGGGGCACCGTGCCCCTCACGCACTGTATCGCCGCAACGACTCGAGATGTTTCCTGTCACTGAGAGAGCGGGCGGGGCAGAACGGCTACTTGCCCATGGATTTGAGCTGCTTGAGGCGCTGCTTGACGAAGCCGGCGTCGAGGTTCTTCTTGTCGCCGTCAAGAGCCTTCTTGTAGCTCTGGCTGGCCATCTTGTACTGCTTGTTCTCGAAGTAGATGTCGCCCATGAGCTTGTGCGCCTCGCTCATCGTCGACCTCAGGGTCACGGCCTTCTGCAGGGTGCTGAGCGCCGACGTGGACTTGTTCATCCGGTAGTACAGGTCGGCGAGCTTCATGACCGGCGCGGGGCTCTTGGAATCCAGGTTGATGGCGGTCTTGTAGGAATCCACCGCATCCTCGTACGCGTTCAGGGAGTCGTGGCTCATGGCCACGACGAGCGCCGCATCGGCAAGGTTGGGCACCTTGAGGAGCACCTCGTCGAGCTTCGCGATGGCCTCGTCGTACTTGCCCTGCTCGAAGTAGCACATGCCGATGAGCTTCTCGGCCTGCACGAAGCCCGGCTCGAGCTCGACTGCCCTGGCGAGGGCTCCGATCGCCTTCTCGTACTTGCCCGAGGCGTGGTACACCTGTCCGAGCACGAGGTAGCCCTCGTCCCAGTCGGGCCTGATGTCCAGGGCCTTGATGGCATGCTCGATGGCCCCCGTGCCCTTGCCCAGGGCCCGGGACAGGGCGACGTGGGCGCGGGAGGAGCCGGGGTGCGCGGCCACGGCCTTCTCGAGCAGCGTGACGGCCTCATCGTTCTTCTTCTTGTTCACGTACACATCGGCAAGTCCCAGGAGGGCCTCGATGTTGTCGGGGTCCTTGCCCAGGGCCACCTTGTACTTCTCGATGGCCTGGGTGTACTTGACCGCGATGACCAGAGCGTGCCCCTGCCCGGCGATGGCAAGCGCGAAGCCGGAGTCAAGAGCGAGCGCCTTTTCGAACGACTGCTGGGCCTGGCCCCACTTCTTCCACACGAGGAAGGCGTATCCGAGGCAGGTGTGGGACCACGGGCTGTCCGGCTTCTTCTTGCTGAACGCCCTGCAGTGCTTCTTGGCCGCGTGGAAGTCGCCCTTGTGGATCTGCACGAGCCCGAGCCCCCACTGCGACTGCACGGAGTTCTTGCTGGCCTTGGCCGCCTTCTTGAACGCCTTCTGCGCCCCCTTCCAGTCACCGGCCTCGAGCGCGGCATGACCGTCGGAGATCGAATCGCACAGCGCATCGCCCGACCACAGCAGACACATGAGTGCAGCCGTGATGGAGACCGCCAGCCAACGTGTTTTCGTCTTCATCTCATCCCTCGCAAGCCATTAGACCACCGGTCATCTCGCCGTATTCTCTCGTGAGCCGCCGGAATCGGGTTCATCCGGCCCCGTCGATCTCCTCCATGAGCTGGACGAGCTGCTCGAGCTCGCCCTCGTGACGCATGGCGATCTGCGCGTTGAGCTTCGCCATGGGGACGTTTCCCGCCTCGAGGGCCTCCCGGGCTGCCTTGTAGTGCTTCCTGCCCCCCTCCGTCCGCAGGAACCAGTCTGCCTGCCTGGGCTTGAGCGTGAGACGGCTGCTGATCGTGAGCCGCGTCTCGCCCTGCTCGAGCGACTCGTCGTAGAGCTCGCGCAGCCTGGGGTCGCTCAGCGTCTGGTAGGCCTCCGAGACGCGCTTGTAGATGGTCGAGGCCTGCGACCTGCCGGGCTCGGGCGCCCCGACGAGCCTGTCCGGGTGCAGCTGGCGGGCCCGGTTGTAGTAGGCCTGCCTGATGCTCTCCGCGTCCGCCTCCGGCACGACCCCGAGGACGGCGTAGTAGTCGGCCTTCTCGAGCGCCTCGAAGGCCCGCTGGATCCGCTCCGTCCACTGGTCCCAGTTCTCCATCCTAGCCGCCGAACAGCGTCAGCCGTGCCGACTGTGCCTCCCCGGTCTCGAGGTTGCGCGCGGAGACCTTCAGGATGCCGTCCACAGTGATCTCGAACATGACCTCGATCTTGATCTCCCCGCGCACCGCCTTGCGGATGTCGACGAGCTCCACCTCGCCGAGGTTGTGGTTCTCCTCGGCCCGGTTGCTCTCTCCCTCCACCACCTTGATGACGGCACGCTCCTGGAAGTCGGCTCCCGTGGTGAACAGGTGCCGCTTCTCGATCGGCAGCGGCGAGTTCTTGCTCACGAGCACCTCGATGAAGCCACCCAGCGTGGCCACGCTCAGCGTGTTCGCCGTGACGTCGAGCAGCAGGGGCGCCCTGGCCGGCTGCACCTCCTGCCTGCCGTCGTCGCCGGGTGAGGACAGCGGCTCGCCGGCGGCCTCGCTCGTCTCCACGCGCCGGACCTCGTCGACGATCTCGCGGGTGACGTACGGCCTGGCCGCCTGTTCGGGCGTGACGACAGGCGCCTCCTGCGGCTTGGCCTCGAGCGCCTCGAAGGTGAGCGAGCGGGCCTCTTCCACGTCGGCCTGCGTGGGAGGCGCCCCGAAGGGAAGTGCCGAGGCCGGACCCGACGCAGGGGTGGGCTCTGCGGCAGGCAGCCCGGGCGGCTGCACGAGGGGAGGCTCGATCCCGGACGGCGCCGGCGGCAGGGAATCGAACGTCGGCTCGTCGGGCGTGCCGAACGGCACGGGCAGATCCGCGTCGACGGCCGGCTGCGGCCGCGATGGCTTCCGGTTGTCCAGCACGCCGGGCAGCAGATCATCCCGGGAGGACGGACCTCCGGCAGGGGTGGGCAGATCCAGAGCCCGGGCCTCGGCGCCGGAGCCCTCGAGCGGCCGGGTCGGGGCGGCCTCGTGCGGTGCATCCAGCTCATCGACGCTCCCGGACATCGAGGGCCAGGAGGCCGGCTGGGGGAACGGAAGTGTCTTGCCCTTTGCGGCCGGCTGTGCGGAGGGCGGGCGGTGAGCCCCGTCCGGGAGAGCAGGCGGCACGGAGTCGCCGCCGGGCCTGGCGGCCGGCGTGCCGCGCACGGTCCTGCCCGCTCCGGTGAGCCTGTGCATGACCGCTTCCTCGTCGGCCTTCAAGTCCTCGGACAGGTCGTCGAGCAGCTCGAACTCGCTTCCCTTTGCCGTCTTGGGGGCGGGAGGCCTGGCCTCCACCTTGCGGATGGGCAGCATGTCGCCGGCGGCGGCCGGGTAGATGAGGTCGCCGCCGGACAGGGAGTAGGCCTGGATGGCCGCGCCCATGGACACGACCACGTCCGGCTGGATCTTCTCGAGCGGAGGCTTGCCGAAGTACTGCTCGACCCTCTCGCGCAGGAACGGGATGCGCGTGGTGCCGCCGACGAGGATCACGTCGTCGATCTGGTCGGGATTGACCGCGGCGAGACGGAACGCCTCGTCGCACACCTGGAAGGAGCGGTCCACCAGGTCGTCGACGAGCGACCTGAACCGGTCCCTGTTGGTCTCGTAGTGGAAGGGAGGCATGGTCTGGCCATCCGGGTTTCGCACGTGCCGGTCCTCGAACGCGGTGACGATCCAGTCGGTCAGCTGGCACTTCATGCGCTCGGCGCCCAGGTTGAAGCGCTGGACCAGGGACAGATCGTCACCGGGATCGAATCCGTACTCGTTCCGGAACTGCTCGAACATGTCCTCGCGCAGCCGCCGGTCGAAGTCGTCTCCGCCCAGGAGCATGTCGCCCGACGTGGCCATGACCTCGAAGACCGGGTCCTCGAGCCTGAGGATCGTGATGTCGAAGGTCCCACCGCCGAAGTCGTACACGGCCACGACCTTCTTGCCCGTCCGACCCAGCCCGTAGGCCAGAGCCGCGGCCGTGGGCTCGTTGAAGATGCGAAGGACCTCGAAGCCGGCGAACTCGCCGGCCTGGTGCGTCGAGCGCCGCTGGACCTCGTTGAAGTTGGCGGGCACGGTGATCACCGCCTTCTTGACCTCCTGGCCCACGCCGCGCTCCGCGATCTCCTTGAGGTACCTGAGCACGGAACCGGAAATCTGGTAGATCGGCAGCCGCTTGTCCCGGGTCACGGCCATGGGGATGCCGTTCTTGCCGGGCTCGATGGTGTAGGTGTACTGGGCGGCGGCGTAGCGGTTCTCGTCGGTGCGCATGTCGCGTCCGATGAAGCGCTTGGTCGACAGGAACGTGTTCACCGGATCGGAGAGGAGCCGCATCCTGGCCTTCTGCCCCACCTCCACGTGGCCGTCCTCGGTGAACGAGACCACGGACGGGATCACTCCGATGCCGGCCTCGTCGCGCAGGAGCCTGGGCTGGCCGTTGGGCCAGCAGGTGGAGATACACGAGTTGGTCGTGCCCAGATCGATACCTACCGAGATCTCCGTCATTTCTCAACAGACTCCGTGGGGCACCTTCCCCAGTCTACGCCCCTGACCAATCTATTTATTTTTCATTGATTGTAAAGGCGCAACACCGAACGGGCCGCAGGCTCAAGGCACTGGCAAATGGCCCGACGCTGGGATATCTTGGCCACCGTGAGCACTCCCGGAATCCTCGCCGTGAACCTCGGCCCCGTGCGGCTGAAGAACCCGGTGATGACCGCATCGGGCACCTGCGGCTACGGTCACGACGTCCAGCCCGCCGGCCTGAACGCGAGCCTGGGAGCGATCTGCACGAAGGGCCTCAGCCTGGAGCCGCGGCAGGGCAACCCGCCGCCCAGGATCTGGGAGACACCCGCCGGGATGCTCAACGCGATCGGTCTGGCCAACATGGGCGTCGAGGCCTTCCTCGCGGACGTCCTTCCGCTCCTCGAACAGGCCGGCGTCACCGTGATCGCCAACATCTTCGCCGACTCGATGGAGGACTTCGGCAGGCTGGCCGCTCGTCTCGCCAAGGCGGGCGGGATCGCCGCGCTGGAGCTCAACGTCTCGTGCCCGAACGTCAAGCAGGGCGGGATCCACTTCGGCCGCGACCCGGACCGGGCGGCCGAGCTGACGGCGCACGTGAGCGAGCGCTCGGGCCTGCCGATCATCGTGAAGATGACGCCCGAGGCGCCCGACATCGCGGCCGTGGCCCGTGCCTGCGAGCAGGCCGGCGCCTGCGCGCTGAGCGCGATCAACACCATCCGGGGCATGGCGGTCGACGTGGAGCGGGCCCGGCCGCGCCTCGCCACGGTCTACGGAGGGCTGAGCGGGCCGGCGCTCAAGCCCATCGCGCTACGGATCGTGCACGAGCTGTCGAAGCAGGTCTCCATCCCCATCGTGGGCATCGGCGGCATCTCCAGCGCCGAGGACGCGCTCGAGTTCCTCATGGCAGGTGCCTCGGCCGTGCAGGTGGGCACCGCCACATTCCTCGATCCGCAGGCGCCCTTCCAGGTGCTCGCGGGTCTCGAGACCTGGTGCACGGAGCACGAGACGACCATCCGCAAGGTGATCGGCTCGATGGAGGAGCCGTGATCGGCCCCTGCGCCAGGCCGCGCACCCTCATCACGGCCCGGGTGGTGGACGCATCCAGGCCGGCAGCCGGCTACGGCGTGATCCGGGTCGAGCCCGAGCATGAGGTGGAGGCCAGGCCGGGGCAGTTCGCCATGCTCGGCGTGCCGGGCGGCTGCAGGGCCACGCTCCACAGGCCCATGTCCATCCTCGGATCCGGTGCGACCCTGGACTTCCTGATCCGCGAGGTGGGCAGGGGCTCACGTGCCCTGGCCGGACTCGTCGAAGGCGACGACGTGCAGATGATCGCCCCGCTCGGCACGCCCTTTCCAGCGCCCACGAAGGGGGAGAGGGTGGTGCTGGTGGGCGGCGGCGTGGGCGCCTCGCCGCTGCTCTTCCAGGCCCGGCTCGCGGCGCGGCAGGGGGCCCGGCCGACGATGATCTACGGCGGACGGGCCGGGCGCGACCTCGTGCTCGCTGACGAGATGCGTCAGGTATGCGACCTCGTGTGCGTGACCGAGGACGGAACCCTTGGCGAGCGCGGCCTGGCGACCGATCCCCTCGCCGCGGCGCTGGCCGCGGGCGGCGTGGACCGGGTCCTTGCCTGCGGCCCGCTGCCCATGATGGAGGCCTCCGCCGCCCTGGCGCTCGAGGCCGCCGTGCCCTGTCTCGTCTGCCTGGAGGCGCTCATGGCGTGCGGATTCGGGGCATGCCTCGGGTGCGCCATCCCGGCAGCGGGCGGGGGGTACCTGTATGCCTGCTCCGACGGGCCGGTGCTCGCCGCGGAGCGCGTGGACTGGGAACGGATGCGGGCGGCCTAGCGTCCAACCACTGAAATGGCCTATATTGTCACTCCCAAAACTTCAGGGAGACACGAGACGATGCGAAGAGATGCACTTCCAGCCGCGCTCGCGGCCGTAGCCCTCGCCCTGTCCTTCGGCCTCGCGGCCGGCGGCAAGGCCAAGAACACGGAGACCATCCCGGTGGACGAGATCAAGCCGGGGATGAAGGGCCACGGCATGACCGTGTTCTCGGGACACGACCCGGAGCGCTTCGATGTCGAGGTCATCAGCGTCATCCATGCGTTCCTGCCCAACCAGGACCTCATCCTGGCGCGTTGCTCCCATCCGGTCCTCGATCATGCCGGCGTCCTGGCGGGCATGAGCGGCTCGCCCGTGTACTTCGACGGCAAGATGGCCGGAGCGGTGGCCTACGCGTGGAGGTTCGCCAAGGACCCGATCGCCGGGATCACGCCCATCGCGTCCATGACGAAGTACTTCGATCTGCCGCTCATGCCGCCCGGCCTGGGCACGGGCTCGTCGAAGATCATGGGACCGTCGCCGCACGCGGCCGCCCCCGCCACACCCCCGGGCAAGGCGTTCTGGGACCGGTTCGACCTGCAGGGATCCCAGATGGTGCCCCTGGCCACGCCGGTCTCGGGCTCGGGGCCGCTGTCGGGAGGCTTCCTGAAGGCGCTCTCCTCGGTGCTCGACTCGCACTTCATGGTCGCGACCCCGTCGTCTCCGGCCAAGGCCGGCACGAAGGGCAAGGCCAAGAAGGACAAGAAAACCAAGAAGATCAAGAAGTTCCGGCCTGGTGACGCGATCGCCGTCCGCCTGGTGGGAGGCGACCTCGACATGGCGGGCACGGGCACCGTCACCGCCGTCAAGGGCTCGCGAGCCCTGGGCTTCGGCCACCCCATGTTCAACTGGGGCGAAGTGCGATTCCCCGCCGCCCGCGCGGAGATCCACCACTGCCTCGCCTCGTCGTCGTTCTCGTTCAAGATGAGCGAGTCCGGGGCGGGTCTCGGCAGCATCGTCCAGGACCGCCAGGCGGGCATCATGGCCGACATGGACGTGGAGCCGGACACCGTGGACCTCGACATCCGGCTCAGGGACACGACCAGGGGCTTGACGCAGGACTGGCACATGGACATTGCCCACCACAACCAGGCCACCGCGAACCTGGTGCGCTCGGCGCTGACGAGCGCGGTGGACCACTTCGCGCTCGAGGTGGTCGACACCGTGGCCGACGGCACCTATCGCATCGAGGTGGCGGGCCACGAGCCCCTGATCTTCGACCATAAGATATTCCTGTCCTCGGGCACGCTGAGCCTCGCCTACTCGCAGAGGCTCTCCGAGGCGCTGTACGCGATCATGGGCTCGAGCTTCGAGAAGGTCCGGCTCGAGAAGGTGGTCGTGGACCTCGACCTCGAGTACGGCCACGACGTGGCGGTCATCGCCGGAGCGTACGCGAACATGGACGAGGTGGAGGAGGGCGACAGCATCAAGGTGTGGGTCATCCTCAAGCCGCACCGCGGAGCCGAGATGACCCTGGGCTTCAAGCTCAAGGTGCCTCAGGGAACGGCCGGCAAGGACCTGAGGATCGACTTCAAACCGGGCGGCCGCGTGCCGCCCGACTTCGCCCCGCCCGAGGACCTCGACGACGTGCTCGCCAACCTGGCCCTGGGCTATCCGGACGACAAGGTCGTCGCGGTGGTGCAGGTGCCGGGCGCGGGAGTCACGGTCAAGGGGCAGATGATCGGCAAGCTCCCCCTCTCGGCCCTGTCCACGTTCCAGCCCAAGGCCGCGTACCTGGGAGAGGCGCCGCTCGCCATCCTGGAGCGCCACTTCATCACGACGCCGTACCTGCTTGAGGGAAACGTGTCCATCTACATCAGGGTCAAGTCCAAGTGAGGAATCCCACCATGAAGCAAACGAGACACGGGGTCCGCGCAGGCGCGGCCGCGCTCGCGATCCTCCTGTGCGCCGCGCCGGGCGCGGACGGAACGCAGACCAAGATCTGGGAGGTCGCCACGCACGACGACTTCGCCGGCGGAACGTTCGAGGGCACGCAGGTCGATTCGGCGGGCGAGCTGACCATGGGCATCGAGACGCTGCGCGCCGAGATCCCCAGGGCCGCGGCCGTGTGGTCGAGCCTGGAGGTGGGCTCGCGAGTCTATCTCGGTACGGGCAACGAGGGCGCGCTCTACGCCCTGGATGGCGACCGCCTCCTCATGCTCACGCGGACGCACAGCGTGGCCCTGACCTCCCTGGTCACCGACGGCTCGGGCGCACTCTACGCCGGCTCGCTGCCCGGCGGGGCGATCTTCCGCTTCAGTGACAAGAAGCTCTCCTCCCTGGCGGGCAAGGCGGTCACCGGCGGCCCCAAGATCAAGTGGGAGCCGGGCGGCGAATCCTCGAAGAAGAAGGACAAGAAGAAGAAGGACAAGAAGAAGAAGGACGACAAGAAGAAGATCGACAAGAAGAAGGACACCGACAAGGAAAAGGACACGAAAGGCGAGAAGGCCACGGACAAGGCCAAGAAAAAGAAGAAGATCGACAAGAAGAAGGACGACAAGAAGAAGGACGACAAGAAAAAGAAGGGTCCCAAGCCCTGGGTCGAGCTCGAGGACGCCGATCACGTCTGGGCGCTCGTATGGGACGAGAAGAAGAAGACGATCTACGCGGGCACGGGGCCGGAGGGCATCGTCTACGCGATCGACGCGTCGGGGCGCGCCACCGTGCTCGCCGACACCGACGAGGAGCACATCCTGAGCCTCGTGCTCGCGGACGACGGCTCGCTCCTGGCGGGAACCGGGAACAACGCGCGCCTGCTGCGCATCGAGGGCCCGGGGCGCGTGCAGACCCTCTGGGACTTCGACGCCACGGAGGTCAAGAGCATCGCGCTCATCGGCGACAAGAAGGGCGACGAGCCGGTGATCGTGGCCGCCGTGAACAAGTTCAAGACGCCTCCCAAGGTGTCGGCAAAGATGCCGTCGAAGAAGGACCTCTCCTCACCCTCGAAGGGCGGAAAGAGCAGCTTCTCGAAGCCGCCGCAGGGGACCGGTCTCGTGGCCGCGATCCTTCCGGGCGGCGGGTACCGCACGCTCTACAAGAGCAAGAAGACGCACCTGACGGCGCTGCGTGCGGCGAAGGGCGGCGTGCACGTGGCGACCGGCTCGGGTGGACGGGTGCTCGAGGTGGACCTCGAGGGCAAGCACGCCGTGATCCTGGACACCGGCGAGCGCCAGATCCTGACCTTCGCGCTCGCGGGCAAGAGGCCGGTGCTCGGGACGGCCGATCCGGCGGCGGTGCACCGCGTCCTGCAGGGCCCGCCCAGCGATCCACTCTACCTCTCGAAGGTCTTCGATGCGGGCTTCCAGGCCAGATGGGGCACGTTCGTGCTGCGCGGGGAGGGAGCGGTCTCGTGGCAGACGCGCTCGGGCAACACGAAGGAGCCGGACGAGACGTGGAGCGAGTGGTCGAGCCCCCAGGCGAAGCCGCAGGGCAAGGTGAAGAGCCCGGGGGCGCGCTTCGTCCAGTACAGGATCAGGGTCAAGGCCAAGGCGAGGGTGTGGAACACGCAGCTGTTCTACCTGCCCCGGAACCAGCAGGCGACCATCACCGAGATCACGGTCAACGGCCAGGGCAAGAGCTCGAAAGGCAAGTCGGGATCCTCGAAGTCGAAGTCCGGCGGCAAGAACGCGGCCCCGGACCCGGAGGCGAAGATCAAGTGGAAGGTCGACAACGCGGACGCCGACCCGCTGAGGTACGAGCTGTGGTTCGCCCTCGAGGGAACGGACCAGTGGATCCCCATCCTCGACGAAAGTGAGATCCTCACGAAGACGGAGTACAAGTGGGACACGACGAGCGTGCCCGCGGGGCACTACCTCGTCAGGGTCTTGGCCGTGGACGACACGGTCAACGATCCCACGCTGGCCGCGAGCCACACGAAGATCTCCCACCCCGTCCTCGTCGACAACGACCCCCCGACGGTCACGCTCAAGGTCAAATCGGGCAAGGGCAAGGCCACGTTCACGGGAACCGTGGCTGACGACTTCTCCGAGATCACGCGCATCGAGATCACGCTGGACGGCGGCCCCTTCCTGACCCTCTTTCCGAAGGACCTCATCTTCGACGAGAAGAAGGAGAAGTTCTCGTACACGGCCAAGGACCTCGAGAAGGGCCCGCACACGGTCACTGTTCGGGCCTACGACCGCAAGAAGAACGGGACGAGCGTGGGAGACCACTTCACGGTCAAGTAGACGATGAGCCCCAAGATGTCCGCTTCCCGCGCCCTGGGCCGCGCCGCCCTGGCACCCGCGAGCGGCGCCCTGTACGTGCTGGCCGCGGCGGTGGAAGGGCTCGACTACGAGGCTGCCCTCGAGCTGGGGCGTGCGCTCGGCCGGATCTGGTACCACGCGCTGCCCATCCGCAGGAGCACGATCGTCTCGGCGCTTGGTGCTTCATTCCCGACCTGGAGCGCCGAGCAGGCTGCGGCCACGGCCCGCTCCGTCATGTGCCTGTGCGCCTCCAACGTGATCACCCTCTTGTGGGCCACGGCCGACTCCACCCGGCCGCGGGACATCCTCGACGTGGTGCGATTCGAGGGCCTCGAGCACTACGAGCGCGAGGCCGATCGCGGGGTCGTTCTCGCGACCACCCACACGGGCAACTGGGATCTCGCCGCCCTGGCGGCCTGCGCCCGCGGCGTGGAGCTGACCGTGGTGAGCCGGAACCTGAGCTACGGGCCGCTCGACAGGATGTGGCGCCGCAGGAGGGCGGCGGCAGGGGTCACGCTGCTGGACGAGTCGCGCGGCCTGAACGCGGTGCTCGGCGCCCTGCAGCCCGGCCGGGCGCTCGCCCTCATGATCGACCAGCGCACCGGACCCGACCTGGCGGGGATCCGGCTGCCCTTCCTGGGCCGCGAGGCCTGGACCTCCACGCTGCCCGCGGCCGTAGCACTGCGCAGGACGCGGGCCATCGTGCCCATCACATCACGCGTGGACGAGGACTCCAGGCTGGTCATCCGGGTCCACGAGCCCGTCGAGCCGGGGACCCGGGGCACGGCCATGGACCGGATCAGGGGCGTCACGGCGACCCTGTCGCGGACCCTGGAGGACTGGATCCGGCTCCATCCCGACTCGTGGCTGTGGCTCCACCGCCGCTGGGCCGAGGAACCAGCCCACCGTTAGAAAAGTCACACGGGAGCGGTCCTTTCGCACAAAGCCATTGAATTGAGGCGATAAAGCGGGTAATACGTTTTCGATATAACTGGATCCCATACCAGGCGACGGGCCGCGCGAGGCCCGATGGCGAAGGAGGACGCGAAATGGCCAAGATCACGAAACACCTCGCCGCTTGCGCGGTGATCGCCGCGCTCGCGGGCGGTTGCGGTGAGAGCACGGGGCCGAAGTACACCCCGGCGATCCTGCAGTTCGCAGCGTTCCCGATCGATGCCTACGAGGGCGACTACAGGCTCCTGTCATGGCAGACCACGTACGCGGATCGAATCACGATCATGGAGAGGATCGGCGCCGAGGGCGACTACAGCTACGACGTGCTCTTCGAGTCCGACATCACGCCCAACGGCGCGCTCGAGTACCGGGTGCACTCCGCCCTGACGCTCGTGCTCCGGGCCTACAACACGGGTTCGAGGCGCGAGGCGGAGCAGTACGTCGACATCACCACGGACGTGCCGGATCGCGACCACCTCGTCGCCTTCTACCCGGAATCTCCCTGGCTCGGGCCGGGCGAGTGCGCCCAGTTCCACTACACGATCGCCAACGTGCAGGCTGGCATGTCCCTGCACATGGGCATCGTCGAGCCCGCGCTCATTCATGACGACAGGACGTGGTTGGAACGTGGTGGCGTGGAGATGATCCACAACTTCGACACGGACGGCGACACGCTGCACGGCACGTTCGAGGTCACCGACTGCGCCTCGAGCACGAGCTTCCTGAAGATCTCCCACCACACGGGCTTCTACGCACAGCTCCACGAAGCTGCGGGAGACCTATCCGACTACGCGGAGAACTACGTGGGCTTCTTCGAGGTGCCCCTGCCCGAGATCACCTCCTTCACGGCGGACGACTACACGATCATCCTGGGCGGAGCGACCACGGTGCGCTGGGAGGTGCGCGAGGCCGACTCCGTCGAGCTCTCGGGCTACTCGGCCCAGTACTGCGACGCGTGGCGCGAGTGCGTTGGCACTGCCGAGGCCACGCCCACGGGCACCATGGAGTACACGCTCACGGCCACCGGGCCGGGAGGCATCATGCTCGACAGGCTGACCATCGAGGTCACGACCACTCCCACGGCGCCGATCATCGAGTCCTTCACCGCGGCGCCCACCGAGATCCGGCCGGGCACGGCCACCACGCTGACCTGGGACACCACGCTGGCCGACTCGGTCGCAATAGTCGGCGTTCCGGCTGACTCGTCACTGCCCTCGACGTTCACCACGGACGGCACGGCGGACGTGACTCCCACGGCGACCACGGTCTACACCCTGACGGCCACGAACACCGTGGGCTCCACCCCCGGGACGGTGACCGTCACGGTCACCCCGCTCATGGCAGGAGATCTGGTGGTCTCGGAGATCATGATGAATCCGGCCACCGTGTCGGACACGACCGGCGAGTGGTTCGAGATCTACAACCCCGGCTCGATGACCGTGAACCTCAACGGCCTGACCATCGGCACCGGCTCGGCCACGGACACCATCGACTCGGACGTGCTGGTCGCGGGGAGCAACTACGCGCTGCTGGCCCTGAGCTCGACCCCCGGCGAGAACGACAACCTGCCCACCCCCGACTTCGTCTACGCGGGCCTCGCCTTCGACGAGACGAGCGCGGACACCCTGAGCGTGATCGACGGCGGCACCACGATCGACGCGGTGGCGTGGGACGGCTCGTCGTGGACCGTGACCGAGGGCGACAGCTGGAGCCTCGACCCGTCCACGCTCACGGCAACGGACAACGACACCTTCACCAACTGGTGCGACGGCTCGGCCATGTGGACGGGCGCCGCCAGCAACTACGGCTCCCCGGGCGCCGCCAACCCGACCTGCTCCTAGGCCCGAGGGCCAGCCCACCCTTGAGAATCGAACGCCTCTGGACGCACGCCCTGCCTGCCGTCCTGGCGGCGACCCTCGTCCTGGCCCCGGCCGCCGCGCCTCCCGCGCTCTGGGACGGCCTGGAGATCCAGGCCCTGGCCGGGCGCATCGCCAAGGAGCACGGCCTGAAGCTCTCGCAGCCCGTCTCGTGGAGCGTGATGGAGCGCGAGAAGCTGCGCGCCCGGCTCTACCAGCTCGTGGCCGCGGAGTACGAGCCCGAGGAGATCGTGGACGAGGGACGTCTGCTGACGCGCCTCGGCCTCCTGCCCGCCGGCACGGCCTACGATCAGATCATCTACGGTCTGCTCGAGGAGCAGATCATGGGGCTCTACGATCCCCGTGCCAAGGAGCTGGTGCTGCTCGGCGGCACGTCCGAGGCCGTGATGGAGGGCGTTCTCGTGCACGAGTGCACGCACGCCATTCAGGACATGAACTTCGATCTGAGCGCGCTGACGGAGCGAAAGCCGGGCACGGCCGACCGCAACGCCGCGCTCGAGGCCGTGGCCGAGGGCGATGCCCTGCTCATGGAGCAGGTCATGACATCGATCCTCCTGCCGGCAGGCATCACGGTCAAGCAGATGAAGCTGCTCATGCAGATGGCGCCCATGGAGGGGCAGGCCATGGCCAAGGCCCCGGGATTCCTGCGCTCGGTCCTGCTGTTCCCGTACCTCTACGGCTACGTGCTCGTCAGGAACGTCTACGCCCAGGGCGGGTACAAGGCCGTCAACGGGCTCTTCGAGAGCCCGCCCGCCTCCACCGAGCAGGTCATCCACCCCGAGCGGCTGGGACAGGACCCACCCATCGAGGTCGACCTTCGTCTCCCCTCCTGCCTCACCGCGGTCTACCGCCTGGCCTCCGAGGACGTGATGGGCGAGTTTGCTCTGAGCGCCTGGCTCGAGGAGTGGATCGTCCCGCACACGGCCCGGGCTGCGGCAGAGGGATGGGGCGGCGACCGGTACGCGTTCCTCTGGCCATCGTCGAAGAAGGTGGGAGAGGGCCACCTCGGCCACGGGGTGTTCGTCATGATGAGCACCTGGGACCCGGGGCCCGAGGACGATCCCGACGCCGAGGCGGTCCAGTTCGCCGCCGCGCTCGTGCAGTACCTCGAGGCGCGGCATCCCGCGGCCGGGCGAGAGGAGGCTCCCGGAGGCGATGTGTTCGGGCTGGAGGCAGACCAGATCGCCGTGGTCGAGAGGCGCGGCCGCCGGGTGCTGTTCGTGGAGGGACTGCCCTCGGCACGGGCGGACGTCGTCATCGAGGCCGCCTGGGCCTCACCCTAGAAGGGCATCCCTCACCTCGGCCTCCTCGCCCAGGTCGGCCTTCACGTCACGCACCACGGCCTCGAGGCATGCACCGAGCACGTCGAGCGTGGGCAGCCACTCGAGGCCCAGATCACGTGCCGCCCTCTCGCCTCCGCCACCGAGCGACCCGGCCACGGTCCAGGAGGCCAGCACGTCCACTGGATCCTTCCGTCCGATCCAGCGGCCGATCACGCCGTCGCGGTGCCGCCTGCAGGCCGTGAGGAACTCGGCGTCCATCCCGTCCGTGCCATCGAGCATGCCGCTCAGTGCACGGTCCACCTGTGAGAGGCTGGGCGGCCTGGGATCGGTCAGATCCAGCTCGCCGGAGTGAGATCCGGCACAGGCCCCGAGCGCCGCTTCCGCGATGAGCGGAGCCCAGGTGAGGACGAGCCTGCGGGACGCCACGCTCCGCAGCCTGCGGATGTCCACGCTCAGGTGCAGCAGCACGATGAGATGGAGCAGCCGGCCCCTGCCCGCGACCGGCCAGGGGCCCTCGGGACCGCAGCCCACCCCGGCTCGCAGGAACGAGGCGCCGAGGTCCGCGCCACGGCCGCCGAGCACGCGCTCGAGCACCCCCGGACCGTCATCGCTGACGCCGAACGGAGCCAGGGCGACCAGCCGCACGGAGCGTCCGCACGCCGCGAACGCGGCGATCTCGCGGGCCGCGCGCAGGCCCGCCCTGTCAAGGGCGCCGGGATCCGTTTCCTCGAGGTGGAAGAGCGTGGTCAGCCTGTCCTGCACTCCCGCCGCCTCGGGTCCCCCGAGCCCCAGATCCACGCGGCCGGGATCTCCCCTCATCACGCTCACTGACGGGCCCAGCGCGGCGCAGAAGGCCTCAGCGGCGCGTGAGTCGCGCTCGCGCGCGAGCACGACCACATCGCCGCCGTCCACGGCCAGGCCGGAGATCACGCTACGGGCCACCGGCCCGGGAAACCCCGTGACCAGCGCCGCGCTCCTTGCCCCGCGTCCCACGCGGCTCACTCTACACCAGATCGAGAGCGGACAGAACGCGCGTGGGCCGCGGCCCTCATGCGGGCGGCGGGATGACGGGCGAGCTCGCGGTACAGCCGGACGGCACGCCCCTGAAGCTCCTGCGGCGTGCCGTTGTTCTCGACGACCCACCTGGCACGCTCGGCCTTGCGCTCCGGGGTCCACTGCGCGCGGATGCGCCCGAGGGCCTCGGCGCGATCCATGCCGCGCAGGCGCACGAGCCTGTCCAGGAGCGTGGCCCGATGGGCCAGCACGACGATCGTGTCGTCCATGACGGCATCGAGCCCGCTCTCATAGAGCAGCGCGGCCTCGAACACCACGACGCGGAAGCGACCGCGTGCGAGCGCGTCGATCCTCCTGCGGGCCGAGGCGAGGATGGCGGGGTGAAGGACGGCCTCGAGCCGCGCCCTGGCCCTCGCGTCATCGAACACCCTTGCCCCCAGCTTCACCCTGTCGATGCCGCCCCGCGGGCCCAGGATGGACCGGCCGAAGAGATCGACCACCATGCGGTACGCGCTCCTTCCCTTCCACAGCAGCTCGTGGCCGAGACGGTCGGCGTCGATGAGCGCGGCGCCCTGGCTCTCGAGCGCGGCCGCGAGCGTGCTCTTGCCGCTCGCGATCGTACCGGTGAGGCCGAAGACGGGGAGCGGCCACTCGAAGGCGTTCGTGCGAGGCTCCACCATCCCTGCCACTGTCGTCCCGGCCGCCCGCGCTGTCAACCGCGACCGCTCCGTGCGCCCCGGCAGCGGCTCCTCGAATCGGCCGCGCCGGAGCCGCCAGACCCTCGATGCCGTCGACGTGGATGCCATCGACAGGCGACGATGCTCGGGGAGCTTCCCGCGGATGTTGAAAAAACGTCTTGACACTGCCAAAAACTCGATGATAAGTCGCGAAGATCAAGGGTGCGGCAACCTGATCGGAGGAGCCAAGGGGTGAAAATCTTCTTCGAGAAGAGAAGCGTGCGCGATCTGCGCCAGGCCATCGAAGACGCGAAGGCGGAGTCGGACTACACCTCCCTGCGTGACGATCTCGTCGACATGTTCAGCGACGATCAGGTGGAGGAGATCGAGCGACGCCTCGACACCGATGACTTCCTCGACTTCCTCGACCAGATCATCGAGGAGTGGTCCGAGGAGGAGTCAAACGAGATGCTCGACCTGATGACGGAACGCCTCGGCGTGATCGGCATCGCCCTGACGGTCGAGGACGAGGACGAGGACGAGGACGAGGACGAGGACGAGGACGAGGATGAGGATGAGGACGATTCCATAGACGAGGACCTCGACGCCGAACCCTACGAAGAAGAAGAAGAAGAAGAAAAAGACTGAGCCTACCTCTCGCCCCTCACCTCCCGATCCAGCTGATCGAAGAACGCTTCCATGAACGCGTGACGCTCCCGGGCGATCCTCCTGCCCGCGGGGGTGAACATCCCGTCACTCACCCACCTGAGCTTGACGAGGAACTCCCTCAGGGCAGAGTCCTCCGGGCCCCGCGCCGGGCAGGTCTCTGGATCGGACTCGGGGTTGTGCAGGCGCGCCCCCACCTCGCCGGCATAGAGGAACGCCCGGCCCAGGCCAACCGCACCGATGGAGTCGAGCTTGTCCGCGTCGAAGAGCACCTTGGCCTCGAGCGTCTCCGGCCTCGCCCCACCCCTGAACCGGTGCGCGGCCACGCAGTGCACGATCGCGTCCCTCAGATCGTCCGCCGCGCCCATCCGCTCGAGAAGCTCCCCGGATTCCACGGCGCCAAGCCTTGCGTGGCACACCGTCCCGCCGGACTCCTCCTCGGCCTGCCTGCCGATGTCGTGGAGCAGGGCCGCGGGCTCGACCACCTCGAGCCGCGCCCCCTGCTCGCGCGCGATCAAGACGGCCATCCTTCGGACCCTTAGCACGTGATCCCATCCATGGCTCGAGCGCACCGAAGCCATGCGCTCGCGCGCGCGGCTCTCGACACGCGCAGCGATACTCGGGGTCTGACCCCTCACGGGGTCTGACCCCGTCCGTCGAGCTCATCGAGCTTCTTCCTCAGGTCATCGTCGGCGGCCAGCTCCCTGGCCCGCGCCAGGTAGCGCAGCGCGGCCTCGTCCTCTCGCAGCTCGCCGAGGAGCCTCGCCGAGTGGTAGCTGTACAGGCCGAGGTTGTCCGCATCGTCCCCCTCGGCGAGGTGCCGGTACAGGTCGCAGGCCTCGCGCACCCTGCCCTTCTTCTCGTACATCTCGGCCAGCGGCACCGCCACGTAGGGATCGTGGTGCCCATGGTGGAGCTGGACCATTCCGTCCACGACCATCTGGAGCGTCTCCATCGCCTCGTCCACCCTCCCGACGTCCCTGTACGTGAGCCCCAGCTCGGCGACCAGCCTGAAGTCCGGCCGCAGCTTGTCCATCACCTCCGCCCCCTGCTCCAGGGCCTCCACGGCCTCGTCCGCCCTGCCGGCCTGCTTGAGGAAGCGGCCCAGGTTCAGGTACGCGATCGACTCCCCGGGCACGGCCTCCTGCGCGCGCATGAGCGCGTCCTCCGCGCTCTCCTCGTCCTTCACCTCGAGGTGGATCTGCGCGAGCTCGTTCCATGCCGCCGCGCACAGGCCCTCGGCCACGCCGTCCGGAATCCTCTCGTTGAACGACTCGAGCGCGTCGATGGCCTCGCGCCTGAGCTTCTCGGCCCGCTCGCCCCCGGTGCGCACGGCGCTCGCCGCCCGCGCCCGCCCCAGCTCGAACAGGAGGAAGACCGCGTCCTGTCCCGCCTCGTCGAGGAGATTCTCGTAGATAACCACGGCCTCGGCGGGGCGGCCCGTGTGGAAGGCGAGGTACGCCTCCTTGAAGGCATCCCCGTATTCCTCGTGCTCGTCCCACTGGTCCTCCGTCCACGCGCCGCTCAGCGCCTGGAAGGTCTCCTCCTGCGTGGGCTCCCTCGCCTCGCCGGTCATCATCCGGGCGAGCTCGCCCTCCATGGCGTCGAGGCAGGCCTGGGCCTCGGCCTCCTTGCTCTCGGTGCCCGCCACCTGCAGCGCGATCCTGAACGCCTCCTCGGCGCTCTCTGCGCTGTCCTGCTCGAGGAACAGCTTGCCGTCCGCGATCCGTGCATCGGCGATCCGGTCCCGGATCGCCACGGCCCTCGCCTCGGCATCCCTGATCGCGCCGGCCTCGACGCCCGTCCTCTCACCGGCGAGGGCGCGCTCGTACAGGATCAGCGCGTCTCCGTCCTCTCCCGCCTCCTCGAGCTCGAGGGCGCGCTCGACCGTCTTGCCCCACCCACTGCCGAACAGCTTGCCGAATATCATGAGTCTTCTACTCCGGGTCCATGATGTGTGTCACTCCGTCGAACAGCTCCGCGAACCTCTCCGCGTCCTGCCTCTCACCCACGATGTCGCCCCAGTGCATGGGCACAACCGCCGCTGCGCCCATGAGCCTCGCGGCCTCGGCCGCCTGCTCGGCGCTCATCGTGTACGTCCCTCCCACGGGCACGAGCGCGATGTCGGGCGCGATGCCCTCCATCTCCGGGATCACGTCCGTGTCGCCCGTGTGGTAGACGCTCGCGCCGTCCACCTCGACGACGTACCCGACCCGCGGGATCTGCGGGTCCCTCGGGTGGAAGCCCTGCCTGTCGGGCTCGGTGTTGTACGCCGCCACGGCACGGACCTTCACGCCCCCCACCTCGATCGCGTCGCCGGGCGCCACGGTCCTGAGCTCCGCCCCCACACCCTCGAGCACCGGCCTGCACGGCTCGGTCGCCACGATCACGGTCCCCTCCCCCGCCACCTTCTCCACGTCCTCCGGCGAGCAGTGATCGAAGTGCTCGTGTGTGACGAGCACGAGGTCCGCCCGCGGCCCGCCCGCGATCTTCCACGGGTCGATGTAGACGACCGCGCCCTCTGCGTCGATCCGGAACGACGCGTGCCCCAGCCAGTGGATCTTCTCGATGGACATTGAAATCCTCCGGTGCAGGGATGTTCTATACCAGAAAACGGACAGGCTCCTACTTCACGGTGAGCGTATACGGCTTGCGCACGTTGTAGGCGCCGTCCTTCGATGCGACCTGGAAGCAGATGCCCCCGCCCTTGTCCGACGAGAGAGCCTCGAGCGTGATCGTCCCGCCCTTCTTCTTCGCGTCGTGCGGACTCCAGGCGCCCGTCTCGAGATCCACGGTGAAGAGCCGCATGGTGAGCTTCTCGGGGGACTCCAGCGTTGCAGACACGCTGGAGCCCGGGTCGTCGAGGCAGTAGACGTCCCGGTCGCCGGACTGCTGCACGTAGCCCTTGCGCGCCGCGCCCCTCTCGAGCGTCGTGGCCTCGGTGACCGTGTCGTTCGGCTCGGCCTCCCACAGGGCGGAATCGAGGATCTCCACGCTCAGCCTGTAGGAGTCGGTGATGACCTCGACGGGACGGCCGCGCCTGGACAGGTCCTGCCGGACGAGGATGAAGTAGCGTCCGGGATCCAGGCTCAGGCCGGAGAGGGCCTCGTCGACCCCGCGGCCGCCGGCGCTCGACGTCGCGTACGGCTTCTCGGATCCCCCGCGGAAGATCTGGAGCATGAGGTCCACCTCGGGCAGACGTCTGAGATGCACGCGCACGAGGGCTGGCTCCTCGATCTCGAAGACGTACCAGTCGTGGTCGGATTCGGTCCTGGAGATCCTCATTCCGATCGTGCCCGTGACCGGGATGGACGGTGCGATCGGAGAGGCCTCCGACGGCTTGTTGTTGGGCTCCACGTCGCCAGTCGGTGGTCCGGCGTCGAAGCTGCGCAGGAGGACGAACGCCCCGGAGCCGAGCGCGAGCATGAACAGCACCGGCAGGGTCCAGAGGATCGCGCGCCGCATCTTGAGCCTGCGGGCGTAGCGCTCGAACTCCTCCTTGAGCTTGGCGGGCTCGCGCACCGCGGTGCTCTGCGCCTCGCCCAGAGCCGCCGTGCCGAAGCCCTCCGGCAGGCCGGTCACGGGGGTGTGGCCCGTCGTGTAGAAGCGCTCGATGATCGAGAGGAGGTCGTTCTTGAGATCGGCGGCGGTCGAGTAGCGCTCATCCGCGCTCTTGGCGAGGCAGCGGTGCATCACGGGCAGGATCGCCTCCCTGACCTCGGGATCCAGCCCCTCCTCCTCGAGGGTGGGCAGGGGCTCGGTGAGGTGGGCGGCCATGACCGCCAGGGCCGTGGGCGCGCGGTAGGGAGGATGGCCCGTGAGCAGGCAGTGCATCAGGCCTCCCATGGCGTAGAGATCCACGCGCTGGTCGACGACGTCGCCGCGGATCTGCTCGGGCGGCATGTAGTAGGGCGTGCCCAGAACGGCGCCGTGCGCCGTGTCGTCTGGCCTCTTGATCTCGGGCCGCACCTTGGCGAGGCCGAAGTCGAGGACCTTGACGAAGTCCTTCATGTCCTCCCTGTCGAGCAGGAACACGTTCTCGGGCTTGAGGTCGCGGTGCACGATGCCGTGGGAGTGTGCCTCGACGAGCGAGTCGCACGCCTGGACGAGGACCATGCATGTGCGCATGAGCGGCATCTTGCCCTCCTTGCGCACGTGCCAGCCCATGTCCTTGCCCTGCAGGTACTCCATGACCAGGAAGATGAGGCCCTGGCTCCGGCCGTAGTCGAAGATGGTGACCGTGTGGATGTTCGACAGCTTGCTGATGGCCTCGGCCTCGCGCTTGAACCGCTTGACGAGGTCCTTGTTCGCCGCGAGCTCGCCGTGCAGGAGCTTGATCGCGACGGTCTTTCCCATGTGCACGTGCTCGCCGCGATACACGACGCCCATGCCGCCCCGGCCGATGAGAGCGTTGAGCCTGTAGCGGTCGGCGATCACGCGGCCGACGAGGGGATCCGACGAGACGATGGGCTGGAAATCGCTCAGATCCAGGCTCGTTCCGCACACGTGGCAGAAGGACGCTTCGCTGATGCAGGTGATCGAGCACTGGGGGCACACAGACATGGTGGTATTGTAACACGCTCTAGGCTAACATGCGGGTTCCGTGAAGGGCCCGCCAAGAGCGGCCTCGCGCGCCGCAACGCTCCTCATCCATGCGGCTTGCCTTGCCTCCGGCATCGCAGCGCTCGTCTACGAAGTGCTGTGGAGCCGCGCCCTCGTTCCGGCCCTGGGAAACAGCGCCGACGCCTCGGCCGCCGTGCTCGTGGCCTTCATGGGCGGCATGGGCCTGGGCGCCTTCTACCTGGGAAGGCTGGGCGACCGCGTGCGCGATCCCCTGGTGGTCTACGCCGCGCTCGAAGGGGTGCTCGCCCTGTGCGCGATCGCCGTACCGGCGATCGCGCGGTCCGTGCTTCCGGCGGCAGCGGGAGCCGTCCTGTGGGACGGCGGCGCCGCATGGGCCGTGCGGCTGGGGATCGCCGTGCTCGTCGTGGCGGCGCCGGCGGCCGTCATGGGCGCCACGTTGCCGCTCCTCGTCAGGCGGCTCTCGAGGGCGCCGGGCGACGCCGGCCGCGCCCTCGGCTGGCTCTACGCGGCGAACACGCTCGGTGCGTGCGGCGGAGCGGCGGCCGCGGGGATCTGGCTCGTCCCGGTCATGGGGATCTCGGCGGGATCGGGGGTCGCCGCAGCGCTCAACCTGGCGGCAGCCGCACTGGCCCTGATCGCGCGGGGACGTGAGAAACCCGTGCCGGCGAGGCTGGAAGGGGCCGCGGTCACGCGCGCCGGGCGAGCCGCAGCCCTGCTGGCCTTCACCTCCGGAGCGCTCGTGCTCCTGCTCGAGCGGCTGTGGAGCAGGTTCCTCGTGCTGGTCCTGGGCCACGACACATACGGGTTCGCCTTCATGCTCGTCGCGGCCATCGCTGGCCTCGCGGCGGGAGGCGCGATCGCGGGTGCGATCACGAGGAAGGCCGCGTCCCCGCTCTCCTGGGCCGCAGCGCTGCTCCTCGCCTCCAGCGCCTCCGCTCTCGGCTGCTTCGCCGCCACGGCGGCCCTCGTGATCCGGTCCGGGCCGGATCCCTTCGGCATCCTGGCCGGCGCATCGCTCGGCATCGACCCGGGCGCCGGTCTCCTGCACCCGCTCGGGCTCTCGTTCCTCGTCGCGTTCCTGCCCGCCGCCGCCGCGGGAGCCGTCTTTCCCCTCGCGTGCGCGGCCATGGATCCGAAGCCCGCGGTGGCAGGAGCAGCCATCGGCAGGATCACCGCATGGAACGCGGCCGGATGCGTCGCGGGCGCCCTCCTGCCCACGGTCGGACTGGTCGAGTGGCTCGGCGTGCAGGGAGCGCTCACTGCGGGATGCGCGGCCGCGGCGGTGCCCGCCGTGCTCGTCCTCGCCCGCAGGCGCACCGGCCTCGGCCTCAGGATCGCCGCAGCGGTGGGCCTTGCGGCCGTTGCCGCGCTCGCCGCCCTGAGCCCATCGGGCGGCACGAGGCGCATCGCGCACGCGATGGTGGGCGGACCGACGCAGGAGATCTTGCTGCACGCCGAGGGCCGCACGGGCACGGTCACGGTGACCCGTGACCGGCTCGACGGCATGCGCCAGCTGTTCGTCAACGCGGTGGGCGAGGTCACGACGCGCTACGTGCACGACCAGTCGTTCTCCCTTCTCGGACACCTCGGCCCGCTCCTGCACCCCGACCCGCAGCGCGCACTCGTGGTGTGCTACGGCGCCGGGCTCACTGCAGGCGCCGTGGCGACGCATCCAGGACTCGACGTCACCGTCGTCGACCTGGAGGCAAGGGTCATCGACGGAGCACGGCTGTTCGCCGACCTCAACGGGTCGCTGCACGAGAAAAAGAACGTGCGGACGCTCGTGGAGGACGGCCGCAACCACCTGCTGACAACGCACGTGCACTACGACGTGATCACCGTGGACTCGACCCATCCGCGGGCCGTGGACTCGTGGGTCCTGTACACGAGCGAGTTCTACATGCTGGCACGATCGCGGCTCGCCGACGACGGCATCCTCGTGCAGTGGGTGCCGCTGCACGGAATGAGCGAGACGGAGTTCCGCATCCTCGTGCGCACGTTCCTGGACTCGTTCTCCGAGGGCCAGCTCTGGGTGAACGCGGGCTACGACCGCATCGGGTTCACCGGATACGCGCTGCTCGTGGGATCGCCCGGCGGCCGCATCGACGTGCATGCCGACAGGATCGCCTCGCGCATGGACGACGAGGCCGTGGGCGGCGAGATGGCGCGGTGGGGGCTGGACACGCCCGCATCGGTGCTCGATTGCTTCGTGGCAGGTCCCGAGGCGCTGGACCGATGGACCGTTGGTCTTCCAGTGAACACTGACGACCAGCCGCTCACTCCCTACGTCACGCGCCACTCTCGCGGACCGCGCATGGGGCCTCAGGCGCTCGGCCAGGTCGCGGAGCCGCTGGGCGGCCTGCTGGTCCCGCCGGTGCACATCGACGAGGCCGCCGCCCTCGAGCTGGAGCTCGAGGCATACCGCGCGGCCGAGGGCTTCGCACTGCGCGGCGAGGCGGCGCGGGCGGCCTCGCTCAACGAGCGATCCACCAAGCTGGCGCGCTACGCGCAGGAGCTCGCCAGCGCACGCACGTACAACCGCAGGCTCGCGGCCGCCTTCACGGACGACGCGCGCATCCTGCTCGAGGCGGGAACCGCGCTCCAGTCGCTCGGCGACTTCGACGGGGCCGTGGAGGTTCTCAAAAGGGCCGCGGCGCTGACGCCGGGCGACCCGCGCCCCTGGTTCCACATGGGCCTGGCGCATGCACGGGCCGGAAGGTGGGAGAAGGCCGAGGGCGCCTACCGCCGCGTGCTCGAGGCCAAACCCGAGAACGTGCTCGCGCTCAACAACCTCGCCATGGCGATCATGGCCCTGGGCGACCCGTACGAGGCCGCGAATATTCTCGAGCAGGCCGCGCGCATCGATCCCTCGTTCCGCCGCACGTGGGTGCACCTCGGCGACGCTTTCCTCGCGCGAGGCGAGCCGCAGATCGCGGTCGAGAACTTCACCATCGCCATCGCCCTGTCACCAACGGACGCACAGGCACACCACGGGCTGGGACGCGCACACGGGGCTCGCAAGAGCTGGGACGAGGCCGTCCGGTCGCATGCGCAGGCCGAGAGGCTCGATCCGTTCTGGTTCGCACCGGCCTACGACCGCGGACTCGCCCTGCTGGCGCTCGCGGACTTCGACGGCGCCGAGGCCGCTCTTGCCCGCGCCCTCTGGCTCGAACCGCGCTCGGCGGAGACCTGGACGGATCTCGGGCTCGCCATCGCCGGGCAGAAGCGCTGGGCCGATGCGGCGGAGGCTCACCTCAGGGCCACCGACCTGGATCCGGAGCTCGCCCGCGCCTGGCTCAACCTGGGCATGGCCTTGAAGGCTCTCGACGAGATGGACGCGGCAGAGCAGGCCTTCACCCGGGCCCTCACGCTCGATCCCGGCATCGCAGGCAAATGAAGATCGAGGAGCTGGACTACGCGCTGCCGCGCGAGCTCATCGCCCAGCGCCCGCTCGAGGACAGGGTCGGGGCGCGGCTGCTCGTCCTCGAACGCGGCTCGGCCCGGATCCGCCACCAAGGGTTCTGCCAGATCGCGGATCTGCTCGAGCCGCGATCAGTGCTCGTGCTCAACGACACCCGCGTCTTCCCGGCGCGGCTCGTCGGCACCAAGACGACCGGTGGCCGTCTCGAGGTGCTGCTGACGCGCCGCACGTCCACCGCCGGTCCGCACGAGCGGTGGCTGGCGCTGTGCTCCGGCAGCGGGAGGCTCCGCGCGGGGACGCGCGCCGCGTGCGGCGATCTCCGCATCGAGATCACTCAGCGAATGGAGGGCGGACTGTTCGAGGTGGCCCTGCAGGCGAGGCAAGGAGCGGTACGCGAGGCCGTGGACCGCTGCGGACAGGTCCCGCTGCCGCCCTACATCGACCGGCCGGTCGAGGAGGAAGACGAGGCCAGCTACCAGACCGTATACGCGCGCACGCGAGGCAGCGCCGCGGCGCCGACGGCGGGCATGCACTTCACGCACGGGCTCCTCGACACGCTGCGCTCGCGCGGCCACTCCATCCTGACGATCACGCTGCACGTGGGACCGGGCACGTTCCAGCCCGTGCGCGAGGGAAGGATCGAGGAGCACCGCATGCACGAGGAGTGGGTGAGGATCGGGCGGGAGGCGGCGATGGCCCTCGGCAGGGCGCACGAGCAGGGACGCAGGATCGTGGCCTGCGGCACGACCGTGGTGCGGGCCCTCGAGGCCGCCGCGGACGGGCGGGGCGGGGTCCGCGCCCTGGACGGCCCCGTGAATCTCTTCATCCGCCCGGGGCACGCGTTCTCGGTGGTGGACGACCTCGTCACGAACTTCCACCTGCCGCGCTCGACCCTCCTCGCGCTGGTCATGGCGCTGGCGGGCGTGAGCACCGTCCGGGCGGCCTACGCAGAGGCCGTGCAGAGGCGCTACCGCTTCTACTCCTACGGCGACGCGATGCTTGTCCTGAGATGAGGTGAACCGAGAAATCTCCTGCAATGACAGGTCGTTGCAGCATCATGCAACAGTGGCTCCTGCGTGTCCGATGGCATGGACGTCGACGTGTATAGACGCTCACATGAATAGCCCCGACGTCGTTCGCGTCAAATCGCCATTGCATTGGAATGTCAAAGGTGCAAGAATCCTTTCCGCTCCTTGGGAAAGGTCGCACGAAGAGCAAAATGGCTCAAAAGGAGGAGAAAAAATGAAAGCTGGCATCCTTATCGTAGCGGCCCTGCTGCTCGCTGCCTCACCAGCAGCGGCAGGCAAGACAAAGGTCAAGGTGACCGTCGAAATCGAGATCGAGGTGGAAGAGACGACCGCGCTGACCGAAATCCCCACCACGGTGGAGAGTGCGGCGGACGCCGGGAGCACGGAAACCGAGATGAAGCAGGCCTACGGGGCCATGAAGAAGGTGCTCATCAAGGGCGTGGCCGCCAAGGCCGTGGGCGAGCACTTCAAGGGCCAGGCCGAGAAGGGCATGAGCGACGAGGGGCTGGGGGACATCGTGGAGGAGTGCATCGCGAAGGGCCTCAAGGGCAAGGATCTCGTGAAATGCGTCAAGGGCGAGTGGAAGAAGAAGCCGCCCAAGGACAGGCCGCACCCCGTCGTGAAAGCCAAGCCCATCGGCAAGCCCGTGACGGTCGCCCCGAAGAAGCCGGCCCCACCAAAGACCTCTACGACGCCGAAGAAGCACACGGCCGTCAGCACTGGCGCCCACAAGGGCAAGAAGAAGGGCGCATTCAAGGCAAAGTAACCGGCTGTTGACTCGACCGAATCAACGCTACCTGGGAGGAAGAAGACCATGAAGAATCTGACCTGGATCGTCGGGCTTGTCTTCGTGTTGGCAGTGTCAGGGTGCAACCTGAAGCAGAAGATGGAGGAAAAGGCCGAGGAGGCGGCCGCCGAGGCCATCAAGGAGGCCGTGGAAGAGGCCGCCGGCACGGCCGCCGAGGAGGAAGCCGCCGAGGAGGAAGCCGCCGTGGAAGAGGCCGACGAGGAGGAGGCCGACGAGATGGCGGTGGCCAAGGAGGACCTCGACAAGGCCATCGAGATCTACAAGATCATGCACAACGATGATCTGACGGTGGAGGCCAAGGACAAGAAGTTCAAGGAGATGCTCGAGGAGAACGACTGGGACAAGGAGTCCTTCGAGGACATCATCTACTCGATCACGCAGGACCCCC
The DNA here is from genome assembly GCA_019310245.1 of Deltaproteobacteria bacterium. Classification (GTDB taxonomy): domain Bacteria; phylum Myxococcota_A; class Polyangia; order DRWM01; family DRWM01; genus JAFDER01. The sequence continues at coordinate 7,165 of JAFDER010000003.1, read as the reverse complement.
CCTCCCGCGCCTACTACAACGAGAACATCGAAGCCGAGTAGGCTTCTTTTCCCCCCACGACGCCCTTTCAATCCACGACCACGGCCGTGTACGTGCCGGACTGCGTCTGGCCGCCGCCGCCGTGGTAGTACTGGACGGCGAGGTGCTTGAGGCCGAGCCGCATGAGCACGCGGCCCTTCGCGATGCGGTCCCTGCAGGTCATCCTCCAGATGTTCCCATCCTCGATCGTGCACCCGCAGCGCTCGAAGTAGGCGATGTTGTCCGCCGGATGCCATGAGACGTACACGCCCTGCAGGTCGTTGATGCCCCAGGGCGGCATGGCCGCGCGGCGGGCGAAGTCCGCAAACGGCTGGCAGAAGAGCGCGGCGGCAAGGACGGCGCTCGCAAGGATCGAGGCCCTGCCGGGCGTGGTGCGCGACGAGGCGACGCAGAGCCAGGCGAGCAGGGGTGCAAGGCCGAGCACGAGCGCGGGCACGTACCCCCAGACGCCGCGCAGGCCGAGATCGTACCCCAGGTTCCCGGGCAGGAAGCCGTCTCTCAGCATGGGCACGAGCACCTCGAAGATCGGATTGACGAACGCCACGGGCAGGTGGGGGTAGACGGCGCCCGAGACGCCGGAGAAGAACACGGCGAGCAGCACGCAGGTCAGCGCGGCCGCGCGGGCGGGAGCGCCCCAGATCCTGTCGGCCTCGCCGAGCCCGACGAGTGCGAGGAGTGAGGCGAACGGCATGAGCGGCGTCAGGTAGCGCGGGCCCGCGGTCCAGCCCGCGCTCCACGAGATGTTCGACGCGATGAACAGGACGAGTGTGACGACGACGCCCGCGCTCACCACGACGTGCCTGAGCAGGGCACTGTCCCGGCCCGCGGCGCGCCATAGCGCGGGCGCGAGAGGCAGCACGAGCAACCCGAAGAGGAGGAACGGCGAGTAGAAGAACAGTCCGTTGTCCGTGCTGACCAGGAGCTTGATCAGGCGATCGATGTGGGGATAGGTCAGGCCCATCCACCCCTCGGAGAGCATCATCTGGAAGCCGGGGTTCTCGATGAATGCGTAGCCCGTGCGCAGCGGCGAGCCGAAGGCGCTCCAGTGGAAGTGAGCCATGAAGGAGAGGGGGAGCGCGCCGCCGGCAACCGCCGGGAGCAGCACCGCGGGTCTGCGCGACGCGCGCTCGAGCAGGAACGCGCCGCCCACGACGAGGCCGGGAACGAGAGCCTGGTAGTCCATCACGGGCGCCGTGGCGAGCAGGCAGCCGAACCAGGCGCTCCGCCAGGCACTCCAGCCGCCGCGCCGCCGAGCGCCGTCCAGCACGATGTACGCGCCGAACAGCGAGCATGCGGCCGGCACGTGACCCGCGAACTGGTGGACGTAGGTGAAGGCGGGCGTGCCCAGCGCGGTGCCGACGAACACGGCGTCGCGCACGAACGGAGAGTATCCCAGCGTGGAGGTGAAACGCCTGAAGGCGAACAGGAACACGAGCGCCGGGATCACGCACACGGTCAGCCGGAGCCAGCGCACGATCTCGCTGCGCTCGAGCGGACTGCCGCGGATCGCCGCCCAGCCCTTGGCCATGAGGTAGAACGGCACCGCGGCGAGCGATGCGCCCGGCGCCTTGGAGGAGTAGGCCCGATCCCCGACCACGCTCCGGTCGTTCACCCACGTGTAGCGCCGGCACACGGGCTCGATGTCGTAGGAGCCATGGTCGCCGATGGCGATGGTCATGTAGAGGCGCACCACCTCGTTGGGACTGTTGAGGAGCTCGAAGTAGGGAAACGACCACACGTACAGGATCACGATGGGGATCATGATCCAGTTCCGATGAAGCGAGCCGCGCAGCTCGCGCAGCGTCAACCTGGAGACTGGAAACCGCACTCACGGTGTAATATATCGGGAGTGAGCATGAAGGAGAAGACCAAACAGATAGTCCTCGTCGCCGTGCCGCTGATCCTCGCCCTCGTGCTCGCGGCAGTGGTCGTGACGAGGGAGCGGCGCGAGGCGGCGCTCGCCGAGTACCTCCTGACGAACGCCGACGAGCGGGACGTGGTGGTCCTCGTCTCATCGGACTTCGACAAGATGCACAGGCTCGAGGGGCGGCGCGTGATCTACTCGGACGCGGTCCACTGGGACGACGTCATGGGCTACGACGTGGCGTGGGTGGTCGGTCCGGGCTGGCTGGAGGTGCCGATGCTCGGCGAGGTGACGGTGCGGGACGTGGGTCCGTACCGCGTCCACAGGATCGATCTCGCCGCGCACTCGCGCAAGCGCAAGGGATACAATCTCCTTCGCAACCTGCACCATGCCAGCGTGCACCGCTCGGGCACACGGATCGAGCCCTGCCCGCGCCGGTCGGGCGTGTTCGCCTGCGTCGGCGAGCCCTGGTTCTCGGTGGACATCAAGCGGGTCTTCATGGGAGGCGCCCCGTTCGAGTGCATCTATGCACACCCCAGAAGCGACGGCGAGCTCGTCATCGTCTTTCCGCAGACTCCCGGCGGAGGGTCGCTGGCGCTGGAGGGCGGAATCGACGACGACGGCGTGTACTACCCGCATGGCGCCGACGTCGAGATGGTGGTGGAGGCCGGCGGACGCGAGATCGGCCGCACCACGTTCGGCAACGTACCCGGAGTTCAAGAGCGCGTCCTCACGTTCGTCGATCCCCTGCAGGGCCCCGTCCCGCTCGTCGTCAAGATCACGGCCGAGAACCAGGACACGCGGCACTTCTGCTTCACCGGATGGCTGGAACCTGCCCCGGATCGGCAAGGCGGCGGCGAGCCGTTAACAGAACAGTAAACATCTGGCACACGGTCGCACGCCGGCGCTCCAAGTTGAAAGTATACGCGCGCGTGGTTATAGACCTTGAGTGAACGACAGCGGCCACCGGAGCGTCATGACCGCCGCGTCATCGGAGGGAACGACATGCTGACACCGAGAATACGCACCGCAGCCTGCGCCACGACGCTGGCGGCCCTCATGGCCTTCACGGGCTCCACCTCGGCGCAGGAGCACGACGTGGGCAGCGGGGCCGCCACACCGGCTGCCCCGGCGGCCACTCCCATCGGATTGCAGCAAGCGGTGGAGAAGGCGATGGCGCAGAACCCGCAGGTCCTCTCGGGCAAGATCTCAATAGAGGCAGCCGTCTTGGCGAGGAAGAGCGCGAGGGCGAACTTCCTGCCCATGCTCACCGGCGACCTCACGTTCCTGTACTACAACGAAAAGCCCGGATTCGGCTCGATCGGTCTCGGAGACGGAGGCGGAGGCCCTGACCCGTGCCTGGCCATGGACGAGCTGGATGAGATCGGATTCTGCCAGGGACTCAACACCATGTTCGCGGACATGGGCAGCGGGTTCGAGTCGGAGCAGTACAACCTCAACCTCTCCCTCACTATCGCGCAGCCCATCACTCCCATCTACCATGCCTACTACGGCTACAAGCTCGCCGACCTCGGGGTGGACATGGCAACGATCGAGGAGCAGAAGATCGTGGCCGACCTGAAGATCGCGATCGTGGAGTCCTACTACGGATACCTCAAGGCAAAGGCGGCCCTCAAGTCGATCGACGAGGCGCTCGTCAGCGTGCAGGCGCACGTGGACCAGGCCAGGGCGTTTCACGGAGCGGAGCTCATCACGAAGAACGATCTGCTCCAGGCCGAGACACGGCTCGCACAGCTCAAGGGAACGCGCCTGAGCGTCGCGCAGGGAGTGATCCTTGCACGGGAAGGACTCCTGCTGCTCCTCAACGAGCCTCCGGGCACGATGCTCGAGCCGGTCGACGATACTGCGGCCGAGGAGATGTACATCAAGACGAAGGGCATCCCGACAGAGGAAGAGGCCTTCAAGCTCGCCGAGAAGAACCGCCCCGAGCTCAAGCAGATGCGCGTGGCGCTGGAGCAGGCGGACGCGGCCGTCATGCTCGCCAAGGGCGGCTACATCCCATCCGTGGCCGCCTTCGGCTCGTTCCAGCACCAGGAAGGATCGGTCATGGATCAGCCCCAGTTCGTGCTGGGCGCGTCGCTCTCCTGGAACATCTTCCAGTGGGGCAAGGTGTACTACTCGGTCGACGAGGCAAAGGCGCGGGCGGCGGCCGCGGAGGCGGGAATGGAGTCCCTCGAGCGCGCCATCCAGTTCGAGGTGACGAGGGCCCTGCTGGGCATCGATCTCGCGTCGAACCAGATCGAGGTCCAGCAGGAGGCCGTCGGGGCCGCCGAGGAGCAGCTGCGGATCGAGAAGCAGCGATACGACAAGCAGGTGAGCACCACGACGGAGGTCCTGGATGCCACCACCCGCCTCGTGGAGGCGCAGGTCACCCTGTCGACCTACCGTTACGAGTACCGCGTCTCCATCGCGAAGCTCTGGAAGGCCTGCGGCACGCTCTGAGCCCCTGTTTCACGTGAAACAGCTCCGGAAGGCCGCTGTTCCGCATTCCGAGCAGCCCGTTCGACCCGTCGGTTGAATCGTCGTTCATGTGGGAATTGCCGGCGGACGCGTCACGCCTCCCGCACCGCCCCGTTTCACGATCATGCAACAGGCCGGCCACCCGATCAACGTTGACTTTATAGCACCGCATGGGTACGCTGACTTTCCGCCGCCTCGCACACACTGACTCGAAACGGAGAGTGGACATGGCAGAAGCCGAATTCAAGCCATACGTCGATGCCGATACGACCATGAAGGAGTTCACGATCGCGCCCCTGATCCTCGGTGGCATCATGGCCATCGTGCTGGGCGCGGCGAATGTCTACCTCGGACTCAAGGCCGGCATGACCGTTGCCGCGACCTTCCCCGCTGCGGTCATCTCCATGGCCGTGCTGCGGCTCTTCAAGGGCAACATCCTCGAGGAGAATATCGCGAGAACCACTGGCGCCGTGGGTGAAGCGCTCGCTGCCGGGGCCATCTTCACGATCCCGGCGTTCATTCTCGTCGGAGCCTGGGACGACATCTCCATCCTCTCCCCGAACTGGCTGCTCGCCACGGCCCTCCTCACGGTCGGCGGCGTCCTGGGCGTCCTGTTCGTCATCCTGCTCAGGCGGACCTTTGTCGAGGATGCCACCCTGCCCTTCCCCGAGTCGGCTGCCTGCACCGAGATCGTCAAGGCGGGCCAGGGCGGCGCCTCCGGCGCCAAGCACGTGTTCGGATCCATGGGTCTTGCCGGTCTTCTCGAGTTCTTCCGCAACAGCAGCGGCATCCCGATCATCGGCGGGCACATCAAGGCCGCCTTCGGCATCGGCAAGGGCACGTTCCCGTTCCTCACGCCTGCTCCGTCGCCCGCGTTCCTCGCCGTGGGCTGGATCATCGGCCCACGCTACGGCGCCATCACGGCGTCCGGCGGCGTGTTCGGCTGGCTCTTCCTCACTCCCATCGTCCTGTACACGATGGGGCTGAGCGATCCCGGCTTCTCGGAGACCCTCGCCGCCCTCGTCTCCGCTGGCGACTTCCAGCTCCTTTTCGAGGGGTACCCGAAGAGTCACGCGCTCTACGGCCAGCCCATCGAGGGCTTCAAGAGCTTCATGGGCCTGAGCGTCCTCTACGGCGAGAACATCAAGATCATCGCGATCGGCGCCATGATCGTCGGAGCGTTCTTCACGCTGTTCAACATGCGCAAGAACCTGATCGAGGGTCTCGTCCGTTCGTTCAAGAGCATCGGCGGCGCCACCGGCAGCACGGGAGACGTCAAGCGCACGGACAAGGACCTCAGCATCAAGATGGTGTTCGCCGCCATCGGCTGCATGGTAGTCGCCATGTTCGCCCTGTACTGGATCCTGTGCGGCTCCATTCCCGTCTCGCTCATCATGACCATCGTGATGGCCATCACGGGATTCCTGTTCGCCGCCGTGGCCGGCTTCCTCGTCTCCATCATCGGCTCCTCCTCGAATCCCATCTCCGGCCTGACGCTCTCGACGCTCCTCATCGCTGCAGGCCTGCTGGTCGTTTTCAACATGGGAGGCGGGTACCTCGATGACGGGGTCACCATGAGCGACAAGATGCGCGCCGGCGTGCTCGCCGTCCTGGGCGTTGCCACCGTTGTGTGCTGCGTCGCGGGCGTAGCCGGTGACATGGCCCAGGACTGGAAGGTGGGCTACAACCTGGGTGGTACCCCGTGGAAGATGGAGATCGGTGGCATCATCGGTGTCATCGCCGCCGCCTTCGTCCTCGTGGCCGTCATCACGCTGCTGCACAACTCGGACATCGCGTCCGGCGGAAAGGGCATTGGAGGCGAGGCCCTGCCCGCCCCCCAGGCCGGCCTGATGGCCACCATGGCCAAGGGCATCATCTCGGGGCAGATCGCCTGGGAGCTCGTCATCATCGGAGTGTGCTTCGCCGGTGGCCTCATCCTCATCGGCGCTCCGTCACCCATGCTCATCGCCGTGGGCATGTACCTCCCCTTCCAGACGGTCCTCGCCATCTTCACGGGCGGGATCATCAAGTGGTTCGCGGACGCCGCCGTCAGGAGGCGCGGCATCACGGACGGCAAGGCGCTCGAGGCCGTGGAGAACAGGGGGCTCCTCATTGCCTCTGGATTCGTCGCGGGAGAGGCCCTCATGGGCCTGCTTCTCGCGAGTCTCGTGGCCGCCCAGGTCCGGCTCGTCGCCGGTCCGATCGTCACCGGAGCGTTGGCCTACCTGCTGGGTGGAGCCGTCATCATCGGCCTGGCCGTCTTCATGATCTCGAACTCCCTCCGCGCCGCCAAGTCCTAAGTCTCGATGCGAAGGAAAAACCGGGCAAACTTCCTCGACTACATCCCTTCCAGGAAGGTCGATTGCACGCTGGATCCGGATGGCCGGCAAGTCCTGCTCATTCCAAAGTTCGGCACGGGCCGTTTCGGCCGATGGTGGTCCTCCGTCATCGGCAAGCGCTCGACGCTCAAGGTCCACCTGGACGAGATGGGCTCAAGGGCCTGGAACGCTATAGACGGCAAGCGCACGGTAGGCGAGATCTCGAGGGTCGTGGGTCATATTTGCGGGAATCATGACGACGAGGTCTACGATCGCTGCTCGCGCTTCATCCGATCCTTGTCGAATGCGGGCACCATCCACCTGGATCCACCAGCCGATCCCTGAGTGGACAATCTGTGGACAATGCTGCGCAAAGCAACACGTTCCCCGGGTCCGTGTCGTGCACGCCATGGCCCTGCACCGCCTCGTCCCATGACGCAACCACGTTCCACACAGCGACATG
>JAFDER010000053.1 GCA_019310245.1 Deltaproteobacteria bacterium | reverse complement strand
CCTGGACGCCATGCTGGGAGGATCGTACGACGTCTACCCCTGGTTCCTGCCCACCGCCGTTCTGCTCTTCGCGCAGGACACGCACAGCATCAGCTTCGGCGACCAGGCCAAGAAGGAGTGGATCGGGTTCCGCGGCTTCGACAGGGCGCAAGACCTCATCGACTACTACGGCTTCGACCCGCGCACCGAGTGCCACAACTCGGACGGCACGATCGAGCCTGACTGCGCGCACGCCGCGCTGGGCACGGAGGACGACGGCCACCAGGTCTTCCACGACGCCGAGGGAGGCGAGTGGATCTACCTCTACCTCGACGACCGGGACCAGCACCTGTGCGCCAGCGCGGACCTCAGCCCCATCTCGTACAAGATGGTCTGGGACCACAACGAGAACGTGAACATCGACCACCTGGACTACGTGACGACGTACACGATCAAGTACTTCTACGACTACTACAAGTACTTCGAGTAGGGCGGCGGGACTGGGAGGCTTGAAATGAAACGGACAAAGCCATACGTGCCGGCGTTGGCCGTGCTCTGCGCCGCGCTCATCGCCCTGTGGGCGGCGGACGCGCGCGCGCAGGCGCCGCCGACCAAGGACCTGCCGGACATGCCCGACTTCGAGGAACCCGAGGAGGGCGCCGGGGAGGCCGAGCCGGCAGACGAGAAGCCCGCCGAGGAGGAGACCGAAGCCAAGGAAGTCGAGGAAGAGGCCGAGGAGGAGGAATCCGGGGAAGCCCCCGCCGAGGGTGTGGGACCGGCATTCGGAACCAACGCGCAGCCTCCGGGCACGTTCCCCGATCCCGAGCCGGTCGTGGTCCCCACGCCACCGCCCCCCGAGGAGGAGGAAGAGGGAGGCGGCGCGGCCGCGGCGGGAGGAGACGAGGACGAGATTTCGGACATCGATCTCGACGCGACGATCCCCACGGCCGGGAAGAAGGCAAAACTCTTCCAGATCCAGGGGCTGTACGAGCTTCACTTCAACGTGATCTCGGACGACCACTCGGCCAGCGACTGGCTCTCCTTCTACATGCTCAAGGCCAACTTGAACGTCACGAAGAACAACCAGCTGAGCCTGAGGCTGGACATGGAGCAGAGGTACGTGGCGGATCCCGGAGAGAGCGGCCTGTGGTTCGGCGACATCCGGCTCTACTACAGCCGCAAGTTCGCGCTGCCGATCCCCAAGTTCCCCATCCCGGGCAAGCTGTCGTTCTACCTCACGGCGCCCACGTCACGGCAGAGCCAGAAGCGCTCCTACATCACCAAGCCGACGGTGATCTTCGCGCTGGCCCCGTCCCTGGGACCGGTCACGCTCGTGGCCAACGGCTACTTCCGCTACAACTTCGTCAAGTACGCCGAGTCGGACCATCAGGGCACACCGAACACGATGCTCACCACCGGGTTCATGTTCCAGCTCATCTACGCGCCGCTCGACTGGTTCGCGCCGTCGGCGGCATGGGTCTCGACCTGGAACAAGCCCTACAGGACGCGCGAGAATGAGGTCCAACCCTGGAAGGAGAACTACTACTGGGAGCTGGCGCTGAACTTCTCGATTCCCATGCCCGAGAAGGCGCCGAGCATCGACATCTCCCTGGCCTACGCCCAGGGGGCGAACGTGCTCGAGGACGGCGTCTACCGGCTGTACTTCGGCAAGAGGGACCAGTCGGAGATCTACCTCGGGCTGAACATGATCTACTAGAAGGGGGATCTCTCGATCCGAACATGATTTGCCCGACCAGGAGTTCCGTGCTACACGTTTGCGGCACTCCGAAAGGGCCAGAAGAAGGGATTTGAAGCCGTGCGGCAACGCGCCGCAACATACGAAAAGAGGAGGACTCAATGAGACGAGCGACACTATTTACCGGAGCGACCACGCTCGCCCTGCTGCTCGCGGCAGGCCCCGCGTGGTCCATCACCTTCGGGCCGGACGCGTTCGGCTACGCGGGTGCCGACGACGACGAGACATCGGTCTCCTACTCCTGGGTCGACATGTCTGGCGGGGTCGAGGCCACGTTCATCCCGGGCGGGGGCCCGCCGACGAGCATCGACGACTCGCAGACGGCCGCCATCGATCTGGACTTCACGTTCACGTACTACGGGACGGACTACACCTCGGTCTACATCCAGACTAACGGCACCGTCACCTTCGCACCTCTGCTCGCCACCGCGGCCGCGCCGTTTCACGGCGTGCAGTGCCCCCTGCCGCAGCCGGACGAGGTGGACGGCATGATCGCGTTCTACCAGCGCGACTTCGACCCCGCGTCCACGCCCTGCGGAACGGGCTGCACGATCTACTACGACTCGGGCGGAACGACCCCGAACATGTGGTGGGGCGTCACGTTCACGGCCGTCCCGATCTTCATCAGCCCGACGGACCCCTCTCCGCCCCCTCCCGACCCGGTCTCGGTCCAGCTCATCCTCAACGAGGACAACTCGATCAAGGTCCAGGTCCTCGAGGCCGGCGTCAACGTCGGTGACGACTGCATGATCGGCGTGGAGGCACCCGCCGGCGTGGCCGGGCTCAGCATGCCCGGCTGCCTGAGCACGGACTACACCCGCGACAATCAGGCCGTGGTCTTCACCGCCCCCACCGGAGGCACACCCGTGGTTCCGCTCGGGCGCGTGGGCTGGGACCGCCCCAGCAACACCGTGACGCACGACTTCACGGCCTTCAACCTCGAGTCCACCGACGTCGTGTTCGCCGTGACGGCCGCTGGCGGCACCTGGACGACGACGCCGTCGGTGACCACGCTCACGGTCACGGCCGGCTCCTCGACCTCGTTCTCCGTCGACGTGGACATCCCCGCGACCGCGGTGGGCGGGGATGCGGATCCGTCGATCATCACGCTGAGTCCCACCTCGGGAGGCGTGGGCGACAAGACCGTGGACGTCACCACGCTCGTGCAGGACGACCCCGACTCCTGGCAGCGGTTCTCGTTCATGCCGATCACGGTGGACCAGCCGGCCTCGGCCGTCGTGGGAGACGACATCTGGCTGTTCTCGGGCTACACGTACGACGCCCTGAGCGTGACCCGCATCATCCAGAACACGATCCAGGTCCTTCACACGGATTCGCGCTCCTGGAACCACTCGGACGTGGCCCTGGGCGGAACGCTCACGCCCCTGGACTGGGGCGGAGGCAACGCCAATGCGTGCACCGTGGGCGGCCTCGTGTACGTCACGGGAGGCCTGACGGGCGACACGGACGCTCCCGTCTCGGCCGCGACGCGCATCTACGACCCGGCCACCGACTCCTGGAGCGCGGGCGCCGACATGCCCGAGCCGCGCCAGCTGCACGCGCAGGTGTGCAGCTCGGACACGGTCTACGTCATCGGCGGCTACGGCGACTACGACACGGACGGCTTCGCCCACCCGCAGGAGAGCTTCTGGGCCTACAGCCCCACCGGCGACTCCTGGAGCGAGAGCCTGGCCCAGCACCCCGGACCGCGCGCACGGCACACCGCCGAGATGATCGACTCGAACACGATCCTCGTGGCCGGCGGCTACTTCGACAATTACCTGTCCAAGACGACCCACACGTACTCGATCTCGGGCGACGCGTGGGAAGAGACCGTCGGCAACCTGCCCTGGGAGAGGCTCGCCATGGGCTCCGGCGTGCTGCCCACGGGCCGCATGTGCCTCGTCGGCGGCTCCAGCTTCGCGGACTGGCCCACGACCCTGCTCGAGGACACGTACGACTGCTACTCGGACGGGTACTGGATCCCGCAGATCGCCAACATGAACCCGCCCGCCAGGACGTACGTGGTCGCCGAGACCGTGAACGACACCATCTACGCCATCGGCGGCGTGGAGACGGACACGCTCGGCTGGCCTCCCACGCAGTACGATCAAACCGGGCTCATCGACCGCTACCCGTCGAGCACGATGCCCGACGCTCCCGTCGACGCACCGGCTGACGTGCCGAGCGACGGGGACGACGTGCCGGGCGACATCCCGTCCATCGACGTGCCCACCGACACCGAGAGCGACACATCCACGGACACGTCCATCGACATCCCCACCGACGACGGCGGCAGCGAGGACAGCGGCTGCGGCTGCTCCATCGTCTCCTAGCCCTCTCCCCTCCCTGACAGTCCAGCCTTGAAGACCCCGAGGGGGTCGTGCATCCTCGTGGCATGAAGGTGGTGTTCCACAAGACGTTCCACGGGGTCTACACGAGCGATCCCGCCGCCGAGAAGGGACGGCTCGTGCCCGCACAGAAGCTCCTCTCCGCCAGGTACACGTTCATCGAGCCTGCCCCGGCCTGCGAGGAGGACATCGCGCGGGTGCACACGTCCGCCCACATCGAGGCGGTCAGGGGCCACAGGAAGATTCACGAGACGGCCCTGCTCGCCGCCGGGGCCACGCTCGAGGCCGGCCGTCTCGCCATGGCCGGGGAGCCGGCGTTCGCTCTCGTCCGGCCGCCGGGGCACCACGCGAGCGCGGACTCGTGCTGGGGATTCTGCTTCTTCAACAACGTGGCCGTGGCCGTGGCCGCGCTCCTGGAAAGCGGGGAGGCGGAGTCTGCGCTCATCCTGGACATCGACCTTCACTTCGGCGACGGCACGAGCAACATCTTCTCCGCACGCCCCGAGGCGGCCTACGTCCACCCCGAAGCGCCGCAGCGCGAGCAGTGGCTCGAGGAGTGCCTCGCATCACTCGACGACGCGGGCCCCTGCGACGTGATCGCGGTCTCCGCAGGGTTCGACCGCCACGCCGAGGACTGGGGCTCCACGCTGACCACGGAGGACTACCGCACCATCGGAGCGTGGATCCGGGACGCAGCGCAGAAGCGGTGCAAGGGCCGCGTGTTCATCGTCCTCGAGGGCGGGTACAACCGCGACTCGCTCGCTGAGGCCGCGGCCGCCCTGCTCGACCCCCTCTCCTGAAAAAAGTGCCCCCCGCCCTGTCCGGTCAGCTCACAGCAACGAGAAGCCCATGATCACGGGCGCTCGGAATTGCTCCCGAGGTGAAGGACACGTGCGGGGGGTCGCAGACACCCTAAAGTTCCCCGGGTGCCGTAGTGCCTCCCGCCGTGTCCAGTCAGCTCACAGCAGGGAGAAGCTCGAGACCATGGGCAGGAGGTCCTTCCTGAGATCGAAGCGCGCCTCGCCCCTCGCCACCTCGCGCTCGTCGGCGTCCAGGACGCGGCCGGGCAGCGTCGTCATGGTTTCGACGGGATGCCTGAGGTCCACGTCCTTGCGGCCCTTGAACCGGTACTCCCGGCCGTCATCGCCGGTGAACGAGAAGTCGTAGTGCAGCTGCCGGCGGGTGAAAAGCGGCATGTGGAGCACGCCCCTGACCTGGGCGCCGTCCGCCATCCCGTCCCAGTACAGGATGCCCTCGATGCGGGCTTCCCAGTCGCGGAGAAACCGCTCGACGCGGGTGGCGCGGGCGGTGACGGTGAAGACGAACGGCCGGCCAGCCTCGCTGGGCGGCAGGATGGCGTCGTCGACGAGCTTCACGCGGCCCGACATGGTCTCCGTGAACGCGAAGCCGAGCCTCGGCGTGCGCCCGCCTCCGGGCCTGACCTCGGTGATGCGCGGGATCCAGCGCGCGTCCTCGTACCAGCGCATGACCGATCCGATGGACTTCCTCATGTCCGGGTGCTTCCAGGTGAAGCCGCGCACGCGCAGTCGGTCAACCGAGAACACGGTGTTGCGGAACATGTAGGGTGCGCTCTCGCGGTCGATGGAAGGATTCAGATGGTCCTTCAGGCCGTGCTCCTCCACGAGCTCCCGCCACAGGGGCTCCATCGGGGCGTTCGCCGCACGGAAGAAGATGTCGGAGTCCAGGATCGGCCTGAAGGGCCTCAGCGTGCCGGGCTCGGGAAGCGGAATCGTGAACGACGGCTCGAGCCCGTAGGCCCGGATCGTCGAGGTGAAGATCGTCCCCACATCGAGCGGAGTGGGGTCGGCCACGTTGTACGCGCGGCCGGGGGCGGCCGTGCGCATCAGGAATACGGCCGCGCGGGCCACGTCCTCGGCGTGCACGAGGTTCGTGGTGGGCCCGCCCCGCAGCCCCGGAACGTTGTTGCCGAACACGAACTGGAGGGCGGGCGGGATCGCGGCGACGCCGGCGACGAGGAACCGGGCACCGGGGCCGTAGATCAGCGAGGGCCTGACCACGATCCAGTCGAGCCCCACGTCGTGGTGCAGCTCCTCGAGCACCTTCTCGGACTCGATCTTGGAGCGCTCGTAATCGCTGGAGGCCACGAGCGGATCGTCCTCGACCACCTCGCCGCCACCGTTGTCCCCGTAGACGGAGCCGGAGGAGAAGTGCACGAACCGACGCACCCCGGCCCGGGCCGCCGCCAGGTACAGGCCACGCACGGCGTCCACGTTCAGCGGACGGAGGGTCTCGTAGTCGAGCGCGATGTCGACGAGGGCCGCGGTATGGATCACGCAGTCCATCCCCTCGACGGCCTGCGCCGCCGCTCCGTCCCGCGTGAGATCGGCCTCGAGGAAGGTGAATCCGGGATCGTCGGGCAGCTCGCCGCCGCGGGGTGATCGGATGTCCACCCCGCGCACCTCGATGCCCTGATCGAGGAGATCTGCCACGATGTACCGGCCAACGGCACCGGAAGCTCCTGTAACTACTACTTTTTTGATATCTTCAGCGTTTTTCGGCATGACGAGACCTCCTGCCAGTTAGACCGCCCGATAGGTCGAACCTTTGGACCATACAATACTATTAACCAGTTTTCATGGCGTGTCAAGGATTGGTTCGACCTTTAACGGGAAAGCGGCGGCGTCAGGAAGGTAACGCGGGGCGGGCCGGCGGGGCATCGGGTTTGCGGCCGTCTGGGGGGTGAAGTAGAGTTCCAGCATGATGCCCACGAAGATCCTCCTGCCCGCACTCCTCTGCCTCGCGACGACCGCTGGCTGCTATGGAAACGACCCGTGCACCGACTGCGACGCCGGGACGGACGCAGACGGCGCGGAGTGGGCGGACAGCGACGGCGACACGATCAGCAACGGCGACGAGGGCTACGCGTTCGGCCGCGACACGGACGGCGACACCATCCCCGACTACCTGGACGACGATTCGGACGGCGACGGCTGGAGCGACGAGGACGAGGCCGGCGACGACGACCTGAGGACGGAGCCGCGCGACAGCGACTTCGACGGCACGCCGGACTACCGGGACACGGACAGCGACGGCAACGGCATCGACGACCGGGACGAGACGGACGGGGACACGGACGGGGACGGCACGCTGGACGTGTTCGACCTGGACGACGACGGAGACGGGTGCATCGATCCCCGGGAGGGGAGCGCTGACGGCACGGACACGGACGGGGACGGCACGCCCGACTACATGGACGAGGACTCCGACGGCGACGGGATCAGCGACGAGGACGAGGGGTGCGACGACGACTGCGACGACGATCTCATCCCCAACCGTCTGGACACGGACTCGGACGACTCGGGCGTGGACGACGCGGTCGAGGGGGACGGGAACACGGACGCGGAGAGCACGACGGGCTTCGACGAGGTGCCGGACTACTGCGACGCGGACAACGACGGAGACGGCATCAAGGATCGCGAGGAGGCCGAGACCTACGGCACGGACCCGAACGTGTGGGACACTGACGGAGACGGCGACTTCGACTACCTCGAGATCGTGCTGGGAACGGACCCGCTGGACGACGGATCGACCGTCCCCGGGGACCTCATCATCGTGGGGCCGGGAATCACGCCCGTCACGTACACGGTCACGACGCAGATCCCGCGCGTCGATCTCGCCATCCTCGCGGGCACGGGAGGCGATCTCGCCGACGAGCTCGCGGACATCGAGGCACACCTCATGACGGAGCTCGGATCGCTCGCCCTGCCCGACCTCGAGGTCTCGGTCTCGAGCTTCGAGGACTTCGGCTCGCTCGGATACGGTCCAGCCGAGGCGATTCCGGTCCAGGTGCACCTGCACTCGACATCTGAGGTGGATGCGATAACCGGCGGCCTCTCCGCCCTGAGCGCACGCGGTACGCTGATGGAGTCCACCATCACCGAGCGCGCCGGCGCGGTCGAGGCCGTCTACCAGCTCCTCACCGGGGAGGGGTTCGGCGACGGGCTCATCCCGAACGCCTCGTGCACCACGGGCCCGCTCGAGCCCGTCCGCTTCGGCCTCGCGTGCCTGCGCGAGGACGCCTACACGATCATGGCGATCGTCTCGGACCGGCTGGCGTGGAACACGCCGGGATGCCCGCCAGGCGACACGTCCTGCGAGTACGACGAGGACGACTTTCCGCCCTTGACAGTGCCTCACACCTACGCGGTGACCGGCGGCCGGGCCTACGACCTCGGCGTGCGGGTGCTCGGCGTTGCCGCGGAGCCCGACGCGACCCTCTCGGACGATCCCGGGTCATGGCTGGACCGCCTCGCACTGGACACCTCGACGGTCGACGGCACCGGAGCCTCGATGACGATCGACCTGGGCACGGACTCCTCGGCCACGGCCTCGCGCATGGCCGGAGCGGTGAACGCGCTGGTCGGCTCGTCGCCCTTCGACGCCGTGGCCGAGATCGTGGACCTGCCGGACGAGTCTCCCCAGCAGGAGATCTCCGTCAACGCTCACGCGCTCATCGCCCTGCCGGCGTCCTGCAGCCCGGCATCCGGGTCGTGGGGCTCGTGCAGCTTCCTGGGATCGAGGGTCGAGGGAGTCGGCGCGGCGGTGGACGTCACGGTCCAGATCGTCTTCTCCGTGCCGAGCGTGCACAAGGGCGTGGACGTCCTGGCGTTCGAGGTGCGCTTCGCCGTGGAGGAGCGCATGGTGATCGACACCCGCCGTGGCTACCTGATCGTTCCCCAGGTCTGGTTCCCCGAGCTCTAGTCACACCCTCCCCACGACAGGGAACGTCCCCGGCGGGAGGACTCTGCGGCAGCCGGTGGAACTCCTGACCCTATCGTTGACCGACCAGTGAGTAAGCAGCGGCCCGGAGGATCGTTGCGTCCGTCTGCACGTAGGCTGCCTGCGGTCCCCCCGACCGTGGACGCCCCCCAGAGGCCAGGGCGTGGCGGGGCGCGGGGTCGAAGGCACCATACAGTTCCCCGGTGACTGAGTGCCCCGCGCGCCTCACGCCCGTGCCCTTCGACAGGCTCAGGGACACGGGAGAGACAGGCTCAGGGACACGGTGGGATCACCAGGCGAGGGTGATGGGCTCGGCTCCGGGTGGGTACGGCGTGCCGCTCCTGTCGACGAACCGGACGTGCACCTCGAGCGCCTCGAGCGGCCACCCGCCCGGGCTCGTGGACCACTGCTCGTCGCGAATGATCTCGCCCCTCAGCCATGTCGACGTGTCCCTGACCCCCCACGTGGGCAGATGGTAGCGCGTGTGGGTCTTCGTCGCGCCGCGGATCACGACCTCGAGGAGAAGGCCGCGGGGAAGAGGCCTGTGCACCTTCCAGTAGAAGGTGGTGCGCACGACGAAGTGGCTCCTGTACCTGCCGCTCCACTGCTCCCGCTCTTTCGTCAGCGCGGCCTCGAGCCCGGCCAGATCCACGTAGCCGGGCCAGCCTCCCGCCTGCGGCCGGGCGCCCGACGGCAGACCGCCCGGGGAGACGCGGGCGAGGCGCTGCGCGCCTCCGGGCGCCCCGCGCCACGACACGCGGAAGGGCGGATTGAACCTCCATGTCCCGTAGGCGGGATCCGCGTCCAGCCTCTGGATCTCCCTCTCCATGGGCTCGTCCCATCGCTCGGGCTCGATCTGGACCCACTGGCGCTGCGTCATGTCGAGGATCGCCACGTCCGGCTTCGGGTGGTCGAAGGCCCAGGAGTAGATGTGCCTGCGCTCCGCGAGATGCGCGATGAGGGAGGCCGGGGCCATGATGGAGAGCGTGTCCATCCCGGCGAGCGTCCGGGCGTACCAGGCGAGCGTTCCCTCGTCCCTGTCCATGACGTACGCGGACCTGTCGAACGAGAGGCTGAGCGGCGAGGCCCCGCCTACCGCATGCCCGCGAAGGGAAGCGAGGCACAGTGCCGCGCAGGCAAGCGCGAACGCGCGGCTGCCCGCCGGCTTCCACGAGGACAGACGCTTCAGGCCGATCGCCGCGGCCACGAACAGGCCGGGCAGGGCGAGCGTCACGTAGTGCGACTCCGGATCGAGGCTCGCGGGAAAGGTCGAGAGCATGTTGATCGCCACCGCGGGCAGGGCGGGCAGGATCCAGCGGGGCGCCAGCAGGGGAAGACCGGCAAGCATGACGAGCAGCAGGGGGAGGTAGGCGAGGTCCCCGGCGCTCGCCATCCTCTCCATCGCCTGCCCCGGGTTCATCGCCATGTGCCCCATCACCTGCCGCGCGTCGTGTCCCCATCCCGCGAAGTGTGCCTCGATGGATCCGGTGAGAGGCAAGAACGAGGGCTGGATGACGAGGACGTACAGGAGGAACCAGGCCGCGCCCGCGGCGGCGAGGCAGCCTCCCAGCCTCCTGCGGCCCGGCTCGAGCACGAGCGCGAGGCCTGCACCGGCGGCCACGAGGGCCACGTCCTCCCGGGCCATGCACGCGACGAGGAGCAGGACGCATCCCCTGAGATCGCGCCTGGCATGCAGGGCGTCGAGCGCCGCCACGAGCGCGGGCAGTGCGAGGCTTCCTGGATGGAACTCGCGGCACCCGATCTGCAGGACGGACGGGTGCAGGCACCAGGCCACGGCCAGGGCCATGCCGAGGAGCGGCCTGCCCGAGAGGCGGCGACCGAGAAGATAGAGCAGGGGAACCACGCCTCCGAGCGCCAGGGCCTGGGCCACGAGAAGCATGCCCGGCACGGGAAGGATGCGGGCCAGGGGAGCGAAGAGCACCATGACGGGCATGAAGTGAAGGCCGAGATCGTGCGCGCCGACGATGGAGTTCACGCGGTCCGCGTGCGCCAGCCCCCACACCACGCGGGTGTAGAACGCCAGGTCGTAGTTGTCGTTGCCCATCGCCCAGTACCGCCAGATGGCCATTCCGGCCGCGGCGACCACGAGGGCGGCACCGAGCGCGAGGGAGGCCCTGAACCAGCGGTCCCTAATCAGGCTCCTCCCCCACCATGCCGACCAGGTCCGGCGCCGGGCCCCCCGCGGGCGAGCGCAGGAGCGCCCGCTCGACGAACCGCTTGGCGCGCAGGCAGGCCTCCGGCACGTCCAGTCCGAGCGCGAGCCCCGAGGCGACGGCGGACGCGAGGACGCATCCGGTGCCGTGTGTCGATGCGACGGGGATCCGGCGGCCCTCGATCCGGTGCGCCGCGCCGTCGGGCCCCGCGAGGAGGTCGAAGGGCTCGCCGCTGCGGTGCCCGCCCGTGACGAGGGCCCACCGGGCCCCGGCCTCGACCAGGGCGCGTGCGGCCTCCCCGTCGTCGGCCAGACCGGTGAGGAGCTCGGCCTCCTCGATGTTCGGGGTCACGACGCTCGCACGAGGCACGAGAAGCCGTCTCAGGGCGTCCACGCCGGCCTCGTCGAGAAGCGCGCCGCCGCGCGTTGCACGGATCACGGGATCCACGATCAGCGGAACAGGGGCGTTGCCTGCCGCGAAGCGCGCGACCACCTCCACCTGGGGCGCCGAACCGAGAGCGCCGCACTTCAGCGCGGCCACGTCCACCCCGGAGCAGGCGCGCTCGAGCTGACGGGCGAGGAAGTCCGGATCGACCGGATGCACCTCCACGGGCCCGTCGCCCTGCGCCGTGAGCGCGGCGGCGACGGCTCGCCCCCGGCAGCCCGTGAGGGCGAGCGTCGCGAGATCGGCCGCGATGCCCGCACCGGACGTGGGATCCAGGCCACCCACCGTGAGGACGACGGGCCGGCCGTGCATCAGAAGGTCCCGATGGAGAAGTGGAACTGGCCGATGGGATCTCCCAGCTCCTCGCGGCGGTTGAGAAGGAAGCCGACGTCGAGGTTGATGGGACCGACGGGCGTGATGTACCGGATGCCCATGCCCGCCGTGTACCGGAGCTCGGCGAAGACGTTGTACCACCTGTCGAGCCCGTCGGTCTCGTATCTATCGTCCCATCCGTGCCAGATGTTGCCCGCGTCGATGAAGAAGGCGAGGCCGAAGCCTGCCTTGACCATCACCCTGAGCTCGGTCTTGTACAGGACCATGAGCTCGCCACCCAGGAAACACGTCCCCAGGGATTGGTCCTTGGCCTGACCCTTCTTGTACTCGTCCTGCGCGCACAGCCCCTCCTCCGGAACGCCCCGCAGGGTCCGCGACCCGCCCAGGTAGAAGAACCGGTCCGGGAACGTGTGCGTGTGGCCCGGCAGCGGCACGATGATCCCACCGCCCGCGTGCAGCATGAGCACCACGCGCGGCGTGCCGAGCGAGATGTAGCCCGTCACGTCGGTGTAGATCTTGAGGATGTTCGACAGGGCCTTCTCGTGGTGCACGTCCTGCGCGTAATGGGTGGTGCGGTAGGTCCCCAGGGGGATCCTCTCGCCGCTCAACTCCCACGGCTCGAACCAGGTGTAGTCCACCTGCTTGGGCGAGTAGATCCAGCTCACGCTCGTGTTCAGGCTGAAGCCCCTCGTGGGGTTGAACGGGTTGTCCCTGAAGTCGAGGGAGAGCTTGCCCGATGTCACGACGAAGGCGGCGGGGCTGTCGGTCTGAGGCACGCGCAGGGCCCTGACATCCACCGGGTCCAGGCAACCGGGATCTTCGGTTTCGGTGCACCGGGGCAGGCTCAGCAGGTCCTCCGTGATCTCGGTGTTGGCCGTGATGAACGAGGACTCGAATCCGGACTGGAAGGTGAGGTTGAAGCGCTTCTGGGTTCCCAGAAGCAATGACAGGCCCGTGGCGTTCGTGGTGATGCCGTAGATGTTCGAGTTCTTCCTGATGTGGGCGAAGGTGGCCTCGAGCGTCACCCAGTTGCCGATCCTGGGCAGGTGGGGGAGCGTGAGCCCCACGCCCACGTTGCGCTCGAGCTGGTCCATGAGCGGCATGGAGATGTACCACTCCCTGAACTCCTGGGTCACGCCCACGAAGAAGAGCCGGTAGTTGAGCGCCACGTGGAAGTGGAAGTCGATGGCGTAGCCGAACAGGTTCTTGTAGGCGTACTCCATGCTGCCGCGCACGCCCTCGGCCGTGGACGCCCCACCCTTGAGGCCCAGGAACTGGGGCTTGCGCTCGACCACCTCCACGACGATCACCTTCTGCACCTCGGGGATCGCGGGCTCGAGCATCTGGATGGAGACGGACCGGAAGATCCCGAGCTTGTGCAGGCGGTTCACGCTCTGCTTCTCCTTCTTGAGCGTGAACACGGAGCCCGGTTTGAGGCTGATGCGGTCGCGGATGAGCGCGGCGGCGGTCTGGGCGTTTCCGCGGATCACGATCTTCTTGACCATGACCTGCGGCCCCTCCTGGATCATGTAGTGGACCCTGGCGCCCGTGGCGTCCTGCGTGAACGAGATGTCGGTCGTGACCGCGGCGAAGCGGTACCCATGCTCGGCGTACTCCTTGAGCAGGGCGTTCTCCGCGTCCTTGACGCCGAGGCCGCTGAACGGCTTGCCCTCTCCGATGCCGGTGACCTTGGCAAGGGTCTCGTCGTCGATCGCCTCGTTGCCCTCGTAGACCACCACGTCCACGAAGGTCCGGATGCCCTCGTCCACCACGATCGTCACCTTGAGCTTGTCGTCCGAGCGCTTCACGGCCGGCGGCGAGACCTTGACGTTCAGGTATCCCTCGGAGACGTACATCCTCGAGATGTGCTCGATGGCCTCCGCGTAGGCCTCCGCCCAGTAGATCCACGCGGGCGGCCACTCGGCGAGTGCCTTCGCCTCGCCGGTGTAGCCGCTGGAGAGCAGGAGGTCGTCCATCACCTGGGTGGAGACGCCGCTGAACACGGCATCGAAGGGGATCTCCTCGTACAGGAAGCTCAGGACCTGCTTGCGCAGCGCCTTGTCGTTGAACTGCTTGTTGCCCTTGAAGCGGATCTTCCTCACCCTCACGCGTGGCCCCTCGTCGCCGACGAAGCGATAGACGAGCAGGCTGCCATCCTCGGCGAGCTTCTGCTGGGCGATGACGCTGGCGTCGAGGAATCCGAGGATCTGGTAGTGCTCGAC